>CAZHEW010000073.1:0-10950 GCA_964531815.1 uncultured Verrucomicrobiota bacterium | reverse complement strand
GCGCCGACGATGCAGAGGACAACGGCAGCTATGACAGATTGTTCGGGAGTCATGCGATCACCTCCAGCCGCTCCCGGGAGGGCGAGCGTCCTCGCGAGCCCAGGCTTCGGGCATCGTCTGAACAGGTTTGGGCTCGCGAGGACGCTCGCCCTCCCACACAGGCTTCCAGCAGTTCGAGCAGCAGCTCCAGCGTGGCCCGCACGGCCGGGCTCAATGGTTCACCCAGCCTGAGCGACCCCGGCTGCACGCCCAGGAGCCAGGCTCGCGTGCGGCCATTCGCCTCGATCTGCCGCGCCAACAGGCCCAACGAGAGCTTATGCGTTGAGACCTGCGGAAACCGGGCGGCCATCTGCTGCGAGTCGAGCAGGACCACCGAGCCCGGCGCGCCACCAAAGTCCACGGCGTCGAGGAAGATAATGTGGTCGAAGCCTTCCTCCACTACCCGGCCGATG
Organism: uncultured Verrucomicrobiota bacterium; assembly: GCA_964531815.1. Classification (GTDB taxonomy): domain Bacteria; phylum Verrucomicrobiota; class Verrucomicrobiia; order Limisphaerales; family UBA8199; genus UBA8199. Next base: position 10,498 of record CAZHEW010000073.1, on the reverse strand, counting down.
AAGCGTTCCGGGGCGATGCCCGCTTTGACGACGCGCAAAGCTCCGTTAGGAGCGGCATTTCTATAGCCATCCGGCTCCGCCAGGTCGTTCTCAAGCTCCGTTAGGGGTGGCATAGCTGGTTCACGCGGTGGCGTCCGACCACATGCCGCTCCTAACGGAGCTTGGTTCACTGGCTGCCCTGCAACTATAAACATGCCGCTCCTAACGGAGCTGTCATAACGCGATTGGTCTGCCGACGCTGCGCCAGAATCTCCCAGCGCCTCTGCCAGGCGGCCCCCGAAGCCATCATCCCCATAATCCAGATTCCCCAGGCCCATCAGGCAGACGCGGCCCTGGAGGAGTTGCTGGAGTTGTTCGCGCAGGTCGGGCATCAGATATCCTCCCCGAGTTTCTTGATTTGCTCGTAAGTGAACACAGGGCCATCCACGCACACATAGGCCACGCCGATGCAGCAGTGGCCGCACTTGCCGACGCCGCACTTCATATACCGTTCCAGGGTCGAGACAATGTCCTTCGCCTGAAACCCCATCGCCAACAGGTCCTTGATTACGAAGCGGAACATGATGGGCGGGCCGCAGACAAAGGCGATGGTGTTGTCCACCGGCACCTGCACCCCGGGCTGCTTGAAGAGGCTGCCTACCACGCCCACGTTGCCGTCCCAGCCCTCCGACGCGCGATCCACCGTAAGGTAGCACTCGACGCCCGCCGATTTCTGCCACTCGCGCAGATTGGGGACATACATCAATTCCCTTGGCGTCTTGGCCCCATAGAAGATCTGGATGCGCTGATACTTGTCCCGGTGCTTCAGCGCGTAAACGATGCAGGAGCGAAGGGGGATCAGCCCAATGCCGCCGGCCACAAACACCAGGCTTTTCCCATAGTAATCCTCCATGGAGAAGCCGTTGCCGTATGGCCCGCGGACGGCAAACCGGGAACCGGGCTTCAACTGGTGCAGTGCGGCGGTGCAACTGCCGACCGTGCGGATGGTGAAGAACGTTTCGTCTTCGGTGGGGCTGGGCGGCAGCGACGCCGGGAACTCGCCGACGCCGAACAGCGACACCTGCGCAAACTGGCCGGGGCGGAACCGTTTGAACTTCGCCTGCTCCGCCGGGTCCTCGAAGTGCCAGTAGAAGGTCTTCACTTCGGGGATGTCGTCGCTGACCCGGTCCAGCACCGCTAGCTTCGGCAGGTAGATATTCTCCGCCGCCCCGTTCACCGAAGTTGGACTGGTGATGGCCTGGCTCATGAGGGTGGAATTTTGTCGGTGGCGGCGGTCGCCCGCCGGATCATCTCGACCACGCTGGGCATGCCGACGTCTCCGTGGCAAACCGCCGCGCAGCGGCCGCAGCCCACGCAGGCCATCGTCAGCTCGCGCTGGATGAAGTAATGGGCCAGCTTGCGCATAAAGCGGCGGTTGCGGCGGTCGTGCACCGCGCGGCGCGGGTTGAAGCCGCCGGCCATGCGCGTGAACCCGCTCAGGGCGCAGGCGTCCCAGATACGCACCCGCTCGATTTCATTGGGGCCAACCTGGCGGTCGCTGACGGTGAAGCAGGTGCAGGCGGGGCAGACGTATGTGCAGCCGCCGCACTCCAGGCAGCGGTTGCCAATCTCCTCCCAGGTCTTCTCGAGGATGCCGCCCTGCGAAACGTAGCGCACGGTGGCCGCGAACCAGCTCGTGGTGGTCTTGAACCGCTTGCGGACCTCCTCCAGGATGGTGCGGCGCTTCTCGACGTGCGCCGGCGTGGCCGGCTTGAACATCGGCTGGGCAAAGAACGCCTCGCCCGCAGGCGTTCCGGCCACGGCCATGAACTCCCCGCCCAGGTCCATGAGCTGCAGGTCGAAGTGGTCGCGCGCCGCCGGGCCGGTATCGGCGCAGACGCAGAAGCACTCGTCGTTAATATCGCGCTCCGGATCAGTGCACACCACATTGATCAGGAGCATATTCTCCCGGCGCTTCTGGTAGTAGAGATCGCGGAACTCGCGCCCGAGGTAGAAGCGGTCCAGGTGCCAGATGCCGGACAGGTCGCAGGAGCGGATGCCGAAGATGGCGCGTTTGCGCTCGCGGTAGGTCGGCTCGACTTGAATCGTCCCGTCGTGCTGCCGCACCTTCAGCAGCCGTTCGATGTGGGGCAGGACAAAACGCTTCGGCGGGTAATAGGGGTTGGGCAGGTGGACCTGGATGCGGTCGCGGTTCTCGTCGGTGACCAGGTCGAACCACGTGTCGCGCCCGCGCCCGGCAAACGGCGCAAACACCTCGTAACCTTGCTGCCGGAGCAGGTCCACCAGCTTCAGCACGTCGGCGCGATCGAGTAGTCGGGCTTTCATGCGGGCTCCTTCGCCACGCGCGCCGGGATGAGCTGGACGCCGCTCTCCGCCGAGCCGCAAACCTGCTGCTGCACCTGGCGCACAAAATACGGCACATAGACCGTCCCGCTGCGCACCTCGGGGGTGACCCGGGCGTTGATGACCGCCGAACCGCCGGCCGCCGACAAACGGACTTTCTCCCCGTCGCGGATGCCGGCCTGCTTGGCGTCAGCAGGGTTCATTTCGACAAAGCCTTCCGGGTAATCGAGCAGCAGGATGCGGTATTCGCGCTTCAGGGTCTCGCTGTGTTTGATTAGCACGCTCTGGTTCCAGTAGTAGAGCGAGTGGCCGAAAACCAGCGTGAGGGGATACTCCGCCGAAGCGACGGCCGCTTGCGGGCGCCTGGCGATGGGGGCGAACTTGAACCCCTGCTCCGGCAGGCCTTCCGCAAAGAGGTAGCGCGTGCCGAGCGGCCGGTCCTTGCTGCAAGGCCATTGCCGGCCATATTCAGCCGCCAGGTTGGGGTAGTTGGCGCCGCTGTAGAACGGGACCACCCTGCCAATCTCGTCCATCACGTCGGCTGCCGACTCGTAGCGCCAATCGGCTCCGAGGTCTCGGGCCACCCGGGTCAACTGCTGCCAGGCCGGCGTCGTGCCGGGCAACGGTTCGATAATCTGCTCGGCGAGCTGGATCCGGCGCTCGGTGTTGGTGAAAGTCACACGCTCTTCTCCAAAGGCGGTGGTCGGCAACACCACGTGGGCATGGCGGGCGGTCTCGGTCAGGAACAGGTGCTGAGCCACGACCAGCTCGCACTGCTCGAGCGCATTGGCGGCATCCCCGAAGAACGCGGAGCTGACCGGGTCATAGCGGCAAAGCCAGACCGCCCGCACCCGGCCGTCGCCGCGATCGCTGAAAATGGAGCGCGAGGCAAGGCCGGGCGCGGCCGGCAGTTCGGCTTGCCAGACCTTCCCCAATTCCGCGCGGGCGGTCTCGCTGCCGACGTTGCGATAGCCGGGCAACCGGTCGGGCAACATGCCCATGTCGCAGACCCCTTGCAGGTTGTTGTGCTCAGTCAGCGCGAAGATGCCGGCGCCTTCCCGTCCGATTTGGCCCGCCAGGAGGGCCAGGTTCACGATGGCCTGCACCGGTTCGGCGTCGAGAGCTTCAATGCCTGTCGAATACAGAATGGCAGCCGAGCGGGCACGGGCATAGGCCAGGGCCGCCGCCTCGATCAGTTCCGCGGCCACCCCGCAAGCCTCTGCCGCCGCCAGCAAATCATAGTCGCGCACCCGCGCCAGAAACTGTTCGTAGCCGCGGCAATTGGCCTTGATGAATGGCTGGTTCATCAGCCCGTGATCCACGATCACCTTCGCCATTGCCCCGTAGAGGGTGGGCTCGGTGCCGGGCTTGAGTTGCAGGAAGAGGTCCGCGCTCTCCGCCACCCGGTGGCGCCGGCTGTCAATGACCACGAGCTTCGCCCCGGCCAGTTTGGCCCGGATGACCGCTCCGCCGATGGTCGGCAGTTGGCGCGCCAGGTCCACGCCGTCCACGACGATCACTTCGCTGCGAGCCAGCTCCCCAATGGAGTTGGTTGTGGCCGGCACGCCCAGCATGTCGAGCAGCACATTGATGGAGTTATTGCAGTAAACCCCGGTGCCGTGATCCACGTTGTTTGTGCCGATGACCGCCCGGGCCAGTTTCTGCAACAGGTAAGCTTCCTCGTTGGAGCAGCGCGGCGAGTTGAGGAAGGCGAATGCCTCCGCGCCGTGCCGAGCGCGAATCTCCTTCATGCGGCCGGCGATGAACCCGAGCGCCTCCTCCCACGACACTTCCTGAAACTGGCCGCCCTTCTTGAGCAGCGGGCGTTTCAGCCGGTCGGGCGAACTCGCCACCTCATGCACATGCCAACCCCGCAGGCAGATTCGCCCCTCGTTGGCCGGGTGCGACATGCTGGGATAGGCTCCCACGATCTGGTTGCCGACCGCCTCGAGGTAAACCCCGCACCCAACGCCGCAGAAGGTGCATGTGGTCAGTTTATGCGCCATGTGTGCTAATCAGTCAGGGCGGGCCTTTCACTACCTGGCCAGCCGGCGTCCCTTAGCGTCTCCACTTCCGGACAGCCGGAGTCCCTGACCGCATTCGGATTGCCTCTTCAATTTCATTGCCACATGCGCTATTACAACATCCTACATACCCCGCCAGTGGCAAATAGAAAAGCCTTTTTTCGGGCGAAGCAGGCTCGGCAGCCCCTTGTCGCGCGGACCTGGCAGGGGGCCGGTTGCCACCCGCGAGGGCTGCCCGATCTCAGGATGGGCCATCGCGTTGGTTAAAGCTGCGGGATCACGGGATTACTGGTCGCCGGGATTAGAGGCCACGCTCGCTCACGATCTTGTTCTCCTCCCCAAGCACGATAACACGGGGTTTCCAGGATTTGGCCTCCGCAGCTTCCAACTCGGTGAAGCTCAGAATCGTGAGCCGGTCGCCTGGTTTGCCGAGCCGGGCGGTGGCGCCGTTGAGGACAATCTGGCCAGAGCCGGGCTCGGCGGCAATGGCGTAGGTCTCGAACCGCTCGCCATTGGCCATGTTGCCGCAGAGGATTCTCTCGTAAGGCACCAGCCCCGCTTTGTCCATCAGGTCCCGGGCGATGCCCAGGCTGCCTTCATAATTCACGTCGCCCGCAGTCACCTGGGCGCGGTGGATCTTCGACTTTAACACATGCACTAGCATAAGCTTGCCGCCCGGCCTGAAATTCCCGGCCGGCTTCAAGCGCAATATAGAATTGGGCAGCCGGAATGTAAATCCGCTTCCCCCTCTCTGGCGGTGCGCGCCGGTTTCGGGCGGGACGGGAGGCTATTGGCGCTCGTATTCGCCCTTGCTGACGCGTTTCAGCACGGTGAAGCCAGCCTTCTTCGCGTCTGAGATCGAGACCTTCTTCGGTGAATTGAAGGTGGACCAAACGCGGCGGACCGGCTTCTTGCATGCCGGGCATTGGGTCAAGGGCGCGGCGGACAGCGGCCGCCGCAGTGTGAACTTGCCGCCACACACCACGCAATCTCCCTCGCAAACTTCGTATTCGTACAAAGGCATCATTGTGCGTCTCTCTTCCAACTTCCAAAGTCCGCGGGCCAAAGTCAAGGGCGCGCGTCGGGCGACCGGCTGGCACGGGCCGGGGCACCGGCAGGCAAGCCAGGGCCTGCAAAACGCATGCCGGCCCAATGGCGGATCGAGGCAGGACAACCGGCGTCCCGGAACTCAGGTCGGGTTTTCGCGCTGCACCCAGGCGGTGGCGTATTGGGTGAGTTCCGATGCGCCCTTCACATCGAGCTTTTGCTTAATCTGCTCGCGGTAATACTCGATGGTCTTGATGCTCAGATGCAGCGCCCGCGCGATTTCCTTGGTCTTCTTCCATTGGCCGATAAGCTGAAAGACCTCCAGTTCCCGGTCACTCAGCCCTTCCACGGGCGACTCCTGGATGTTCTTCGCTCCGCGGACTTGCTGCTGCAGCAACTTGGCAGCGAGCGTGTCGCTCACATACACGTTGCCGCTCAGCACCCGGCGAATGGCGGTCAGGACCTTTTCCAGCGCGTCGGACTTCATCAGATAGCCGAGCGCGCCCGCGCGAAACGCGATCTCCGCGTAGATGGACTCATCGTGCGCGCTCACGACCAGCACCGGCATCCGGGAATATTGAGCCCTGATGTTGCGCATCAACTCCAGGCCGCTGCTGTCTTTGAGGGAAATGTCCGCAATTACCAGGTCGGGCTTGAGCCGGGCAATGGCACTCAGCGCATTCGCGGCGTCTTCCTCTTCTCCGCAGACCACAAGATCGCTCTGCTGGTTCACGAGCTGCGCGATGCCGAAGCGGACAACGGCGTGGTCGTCCACCAGGAGAACCCGTTTGCGGTTGTCCTTGACCTGATTCTGTTTGGCGTGAGCCATAGTTATTACAGTTAGTTCCTGGCCAGGGCTTCCGCCTCGGGAATGAACGAAACCCCGAGCAAGACTATTGGGCCAAGTTCGCCGCTCGCCTTCCCCGTCCGGCAACAAAGGCCCGGACGGCATGCGGATTCGTTCTTTCGACCGCAGTTTATGCGCCAATTGCCGGCACAGGAAGACGGACACGGATTTGCAGCGTGAAACGTCTGGCCCGCGACTGCAGGATTGTCCTGATCCGGGACACAAAGCACTGGCCGGCAAGACAGGGCTCTGGCAGGAGGGCCGGGCCCCTGGCTGCCGTTGGCGCCACCGCCAGCCCGCCTCTCCAGCGGCCGGCTGCGGAAAGCGAGGACACCCACGACCGACGGCAACGCGGCACGGAATCCGGCGATGTGAACGGAGAACACGTCTGGCCACCGGGCTGCCTGCGCCAAGATGATTCTGCGCCTTGGGCTTGACCCCGGGCGGCTCATGCGCACAATCCTCGCGACGATGCCGCACACGTGCCCAAACGACAGTCCTATTGCACCCCTCCCAAACCATGCCGCTGGCACGTTGACGCGCCGCGCCTTTCTCACACGCGCCGCCACCCATGCGCTCGCGCTCGGCTGCGGCCCCGCAGTGCTCCGGGCGGCGGCGGCACCGGATGCCGGCAGCGAGCGTGGCCTGATCGAATCGGCCCTGCCGGCGCGCGCCCCGGCGCGGCCGCTCAAGCCGCGCAGACTGCTCATCTTTGACAGGAACGTGAACTACGGCGGGCACGGCTCCATACCAACGGCGAATCTTGCATTCGAGTTGATGGGACGAAAGACCGGGGCCTTCGAGACGGTGGTGAGCCGTGACCCGGAGGTGTTCCGGCCCGAAAGCCTGCGGCGGTTCGACGGCGTCTTCTTCAACAACTGCGTCGGGAACCTTTTCACCGATGCGGCGCTGCGCCAGAGTCTCGTCGAGTTCGTATATGCCGGCGGGGGCATGATGGGCGTGCATGGGACCTCAGTCGCCTTCACCCAATGGCCGGGCGCGGTCGAGGATTGGCCGGAGTTTGGCTTGATGATCGGCGCGCGGGGGGCGAATCACCGGGCGAACGACGAGCATGTCTTCATCAAGCTCGATGATCCGGAGCATCCGCTCAACCAGGGATTCGGCGGCCGGGGCTTCGACTACCAGGACGAATTCTTCCGCGTGCATGACCCGTATTCGCGCAAGCGCGTGCGCGTCCTGCTGAGCATTGACACAGACAAGACCGACCTCGAAGGCCGTCCGCCAGAGCGCTCCGACAACGACTTCGCGCTCGCGTGGGTGCGCAATTACGGCCGCGGACGAACGTTCTACTGCACCATCGCGCATAACCCCTACGTGTTCCGCGACCCGAAGCTGCTGCCGTTCTACCTCGCCGCGGCGCAGTTCATCTTGGGCGATCTTCCCGCGCCAACCATCCCCAGCGCGGTGCTGACTCCAGCCATCCGCGCGCAGGAGAAGCTCGGTTGGCGGCTCGGGATCGAAGCCTACACGTTCCACAAATTCTCGCTCTTCGAGGCGATCGAGAAAACCGCTGCGCTCGGCCTGCCGTTCATGGGTGGCCTCAGCTTTCAGAAGGTCGGCGGTGGCATCGCTAAGAACTTTGAACCCGGGCTTTCTGACGACGAGCTGCGGCAAATCCGGTTCCAGCTCGATGCCGCGGGCGTGCGCCTGCTCACCTACTATATACAGGACATTCCGGGAGACGAAGCCGGCTGCCGGAAGGTGTTCGAGTTTGGCCGCCGGATCGGCATCGAGACCTTCATGTCCGAGGCCAAGCCCGAGGCGCTCGGCACGATTGAGAAGTTCTGCGACGCCTACGACATCAAAGTGGCGTTGCACAACCATGATCCTCAGGCTTCTCCCGTCTATTGGAGCCCGGCGGGCATCTTGAAGGCGTGCGAGGGCCGGAGCAAACGTCTCGGCGCTTGCGCTGATCTTGGCTACTGGATGCGGGCCGGCATTGATCCCATCGCGGGTGTGCGGCAACTGAAGGACCGCCTGCTGACGCTCCAAATGCACGATCTCAATGCGCGCGGCGCAGACGGCCACGACGTGCCCTGGGGCACCGGCGTCGGGAATACCGCGGCATTGCTCAAGGAGATTCACCGGCTGGGCATCCGGCCCACGATGTTCGGGCTGGAGTATTCCTACAACTGGCTCGAATCCATGCCGGACATCGGCAAGTGCATCGAGTTCTTCAACCGGGCCAGCCTTGACCTCGCAAGCGGAGGATAGTCACGAAATGCAAACACCTGCCAAACCGGGTTTAACACGCCGCGCCTTTCTAGTGCGCGCAGGCGCTGCTTCGCTGCTGACGGTGCCCTGGATTATTCCAGCCTCTGTCCGGGGCCAAAACGGCGTGGCCGCGCCCAGCGAGCGGCTCAATGTCGGGTTGATCGGCATTGGCGCGATGGGCCGCGGGCATCTGCGCATCCTGGCCGGACATCCGCAGACCCAACTGCTCGCTGTGTGCGATGTGGATCGCATTCGGCGGGAGGGCGGCGCGCAGCGGGTGGACGAAATCTGCGCGGCTCAACGCTCGGCCGGCTCGTTCCGGGGCTGCGCGGCCATCAACGACTACCGGGAACTGCTGGCACGACCGGACCTTGACGGAGTGGTCATCGCAACGCCGGACCATTGGCACGCGCTGCAGGCCATTCACGCCGCGCAGGCGGGCAAGCACGTCTACTGCGAAAAGCCGGTTTCGCTCACCATCCGCGAAGGGCGCGAGATGGTGGACACTACGCGCCGCTACGCGCGCGTGTTCCAGACCGGCACCCAATACCGCTCGATTCCCAGCATCCGCCAGGTGTGCAGATTCGTGCGCGAGGGCGGACTGGGCAAGGTGAAGTCCGTCTTCACTCCCTGGATGAAACTCATCGTCCCCACACTGGGTGAGTCTTACATACCGCTCGATCCGGCGCTACCGGCCGAGCCCGCCCCCGAAGGACTCGACTGGGATTTGTGGGTCGGCCCCGCGCCGTGGCATTCCTACAACGCGGCTTACCACCGCAACCCGATCCCCGGCGTGGTGCCCTGGACGTTCTGCAACGCCTTCGGCGCCGCCGCAATCACGAACTACCATTCGCACGCGGCGGATGTGATTCAATACGCCATCGGCATGGAGACAAGCGGCCCGGTGGAGATTCTACACCCGTCGAGCGGACAGTTTCCCACACTCACCTGCCGCTACGCCAACGGCGTGCTGCTGCATCATGTGGACCATTGGGGGCAAGTGAAGGAACTCTACCACGCGGTTCCCGCCGGGGCGCGGCTCGAGGGGCTGTTCGGCGGCGTGTTTGTCGGCGAGCGCGGCTGGATCACCTCCATGTCCGGCAGCGGGCCAGTGGAGGGCGGCCCGGAGGAGACCCTGCGCGAGGCGGGCCTGAAGACCCGCCAGGTGAACATCGGCGCGAACAATCACCACGCGAACTGGTTCGAGTGCATTCGTTCGGCCGGCCAGCCGAGTGCCCATGAGGAAATCGGCCATCGCTCGGCGTCACTGGGACATCTCGTGGCCCTGGCATACCAACTCGGACGAAGCCTGCGCTGGGAGCCGGCGAACGAAGTCTTCCCCGGGGATGAGGAGGCGAATCGCCTGCTCGCCCGGGCACGACGGGAGCCCTGGCTCGCCTGAGCCGGTCGTCCGGCAGCGGTTCACGCGGCCGGGAAGGGGGGACTTGACACTGGAAGGTTAACCCCCATCGCCGAACCGCGCCCCATGATGGCGAGCCGACGGGAGCTTACGATTCAATCCGGTAGAGGTGCGTCTTGGTTCTGAGGTAGAATGCCTTGCCGGACACGGCTGGCGACGCCATGAACCCGTCTGCCAGGGAGTTGGTGGCCAGGACCTCAAAGATGCGGCCGGGCTTGACCACGGTGGTGACGCCGGACTGGTTGAAGAGGTAGATGCGGCCGTCAGCGCAGATGGGCGAGGCGGCATACTTGCCGGGGATTCGCTCACTCCAGACGAGCTGGCCGGTCGCGGCTTCGACGCAGCTAAGGTAGTTCTCCTGGGCTGCGGTGTAGATCAAGCCGTCCACCAGCAGCGGCGAGGCGTAGATGCCAACACGCGGCTTGAACTTCCAAACCACGCCGGTGTCAGTGATGTCGCCCTGACCGTCGGTCCTCACGGCCCAGAGCTCCTTCGTGGCCAGCCCGGTGACAAAGAACGCCAGGCCACGGTCGAAGAGCGGGCGGGGAGCGGTGGAGAAGTCGTTGTAGCGGACCTTCCATA
>CAZHEW010000072.1:0-11116 GCA_964531815.1 uncultured Verrucomicrobiota bacterium | reverse complement strand
TCATCAAATGCAACGCCAGAGCGCCGTTTCGCGTTTAACGCCGGACACTATTTACTTTGACCCCCGGCGCAACTTTCCATAGTCTGGCGTGTATCAGAACAGTAACGACGGCATAGTTGCATAGTTGGCGTGGTGATAGATGGCTTTTTTATCGCTCAAGCAGTTCTTAGCCCAGATGGGCCTGGCCACTCCCGAGCAGTTCGACGAATGGAACAAGGCCTGGAAAGTGGCAGTGGCCAGCGGCTCGCAAGAGACGCTGCTGGCTTTCATTTGCCGGGAACGGGGGCTGGCGGAGGATATGTTCCTTCAGCAGCTGGCCGAAAAGCTTCAGTGGCCTTACCTTGACCTGCCCAAGGTGACCATCCCCGCCGAGGCGCGGAGCCGCATTTCCACCAAGGTTGCCTTCCAGTACACGGTGCTGCCGACGCAGGTCAGCGAAGGTTCGCTGCAGGTGGTGGTGAGCAACCCGTTCGACGCGGCAATGCTCAGCACGGTGCGCTTCGACGCGCGCGGCCCGGTGCAGTTTGCGCTGGCCCCCAGGGTCGAAATCGAGAAGGCGCTCAAGAAGTACTACGGCGTCGGCGCGGAGACGCTGGACGAAATGGCGGAGGACGAGCCGCTGGAGCTGCTGGTGGGCGAGGACAAGGAGATCACCGAGAGCGACCAGGAGGCCAGCGTCATCAAGTTCGTCAACCAGGTGATCTGGGAGGCTTACAAGGACCGCTCGACGGACATTCACTTCGAGCCCGCCGAAGATGAGCTGCGCATCCGCTACCGCATTGACGGCATCCTGCACCAGACGCCGATGCCGCCGCAGCTCAAGCGCTACCAGGCGGCGCTAATCTCGCGCATCAAGGTGATGTCCGGCATGAACATTTCCGAGAAGCGCCTGCCCCAGGACGGCCGCATCAACGTGCGCATCAAGGGCGAGGAGATTGACATCCGCGTCTCGACCGTGCCGACGGTCTATGGCGAGAGCGTGTCGCTGCGTCTGCTGACGCGCGGCAAGATTTTCCTGAGCCTGGACAAGCTCGGCTTCTCGCCGCTGGAGGAGAAGGCCATCCGCGAGATCATCGTCAAGCCGCACGGCATCTTCCTCGTCACCGGCCCGACTGGCTCGGGCAAGTCCACGTCGCTCTACGCGTTTCTGAGCACGATCAACTCGGTGCACAAGCGCATCATCACGATCGAGGAGCCGGTCGAATACGAGCTCAAGGGCATCAACCAGATTGCGGTGCGGCCGGAGATCGGGCTGACGTTCGCGATGGGCCTGCGCCATATCCTGCGCCAGGACCCGAACGTGATCATGGTGGGCGAGATTCGCGACTTGGAGACGGCGGAGATCGCGATTCGCGCCGCGCTGACCGGGCACCTGGTGTTCAGCACGCTGCACACCAACGACGCGCCGAGCGCGTTCACGCGTTTGATTGACATGGGGATCGAGCCGTTCCTGGTCGCTTCCTCGGTGGAATCAGTCATGGCCCAGCGCCTCGTGCGCACAATCTGCCCGCACTGCAAGCAGGAGCAGAAGGTCGAGAAGGATTATTTGCGCCGGATCGGCTTCCCGGAGAACGAGATCGAGACGGCGAAGTTCTGGCACGGGGTCGGTTGCGAGGATTGCCGGCAGCTCGGCTACCAGGGGCGCATGGGCATTTATGAGCTGCTGATCCTGAACGAGTCGCTGCGCCCGCTGATTCTGAACCGGGCGCCGGCCTCCACGATCGCCCAGCGGGCCATTGATTTCGGCATGCGCACGCTCCGCACCGACGGCTGGAACAAGGTCCGGAACGCGCAGACGACGATCGAGGAGGTGTTGCGCGTTACCCAGATCGAGGAGCATCTGGACGCGCTGGTCGAGGATACCAAAGCGGGAGTGTGGGTGAAGAAGTGAAGACCAAACGACCAGGAGCGGAGCGCTGGAGTAATGGAGCAAAGGAGTGCGGCAACCCTCCAACCCCTCATCGCTCCTTCACCTCCCGCCTGGCCGGGCGACTCCTGCTCGGCGTTGGCCTGCTGGCCTTCGCGTTGACCGGTTGCGGCCCGGCGTCGGACAACGCCGGCAAGCCGGCGGGCACCAACGCGGTTGCGCCCCGCACGGCGGCGAAAACCAATGCGGCGTCCTTGCGGCAACCCGGCGCCAGGACAAATCTCGCCGCCTCCGCGGCCCGGGCCATCGGCAGGACCAATCCTCCCGCCGCTCCCGGGCCAAGCGTCGGCAAGGCCAAGGCTCCCACGGCGGCCCCCCGGCCCGGTGCGGGCACCAACGTTCTCTCAGCCGCCGCGCGGACTGGCGCGGGTACCAACGCCGCCCCGGCGGCGGGCGCGCTGACTGGAATTGCCGAGCGGATTCGCAGTCTACAGACCAGCCAAGCCTTTTACCCGGTCGTGGCCATCATCAGCCTGTGCCTTTGCCTGGCCGCCGTGCTGGTCTTCAGGCTGTTGAAGGCCAAGCGAACCGCAAAAGCCGGCCGGGCTGGGCAAGCGCAGGTCGCGCCGAAAGCCACGAGCAAGCCCTCCGGGAAAGCGCCGGCGAAGAGAGCCGTTCATTCGTGCAACGTGCTGCAGGTCGGCGCGCAGGCGCGGCAGCTTTGGCAATTCGACGCCAGAGGCCGGAATTTCGTGCTGAGCCGCGAGCAAACCGCCCTGGCCGGCGAGCCGTTGCCGGCCAAACCCATCGCCAAGGATTGGCGGTCGTTGTTTCAACCCAAACTGAATGTTGCCTGGCTGCCGCCGGAACGGGTCTTCCTGCGGGTGGTGCAATTGCCGGCCAGCGATTTGGACGAGACGCTCTCCATGGTGGAGCTGCAACTGGAGAGACTGTCGCCGTTCCCCGTCGCGCAGGTTGTCTGGAGCATTCAGATTCTGCCGCAGGCGGAGGGCGATCTGCAGACGGTGATCGTGATGATTGTCTCGCGGAACGACGTGGAGGAGTTCCTCGGCCAGCTTGAAGCGCAGGGCTACCTGGCCGACCGGCTCGAACTTCCGTTGCTGGACCAGTTGCAGGCGACCGCGATCACCGGCGACGGCGCGTGGATTTATCCGGAAGCGCCCGGGGGCAGGAACGCGGCGCTGGTGGCCTGGTGGTATGGCGGGGTGCTGCAGAACCTCGGGTTGATCACGCTGCCGCCGGCTGACCGCCCGGAGAGCCTGAAGGAACAGTTGCTGCAGATGGCCTGGTCGGGCGAGTTGGAAGGTTGGCTGACCGCGCCCCCCTCCTGGCACCTGGTGGCTGACGGCGAGACCGCCGCCGAATGGGAACCGCCGTTGCGCGCCGGCCTGGAGCAGCCCGTCGAGATCGTTGCGCCGGTTGCGGTGGCGGGCCTGGCCGCTTTAACGGCCGCGCGGGCGACGCGGGCCGGGCCGCAGGCGAATCTGCTCCCCGCTGAGTTTTCAACCCGCTACCAACAGCAGTTTGTGGATCGCCTTTGGATGCGCCTGCTGGGGGCGGTCGTAGGTCTTTATCTGGTGGGCGTGCTGATCTATTTTGCCCGGCTCCAAATTGAGCTCTTTCGCACGCATGCCGTCGAGCAGCGAGCGGCCGAGCGCGGGCCGGTCTTCACCAACGCCCTGCAGCTCAAGGCAAAGTTTCAGGTCTTGAAAGACCGGCAGGATCTGAAGTTCGCCGCGCTGGATTGCTGGAAGGCGGTCGCCGAGCTGCTGCCCGACGGTGTCACCCTCGAAGGCTACAACTTCAGCGAAGGGAGAAAGCTGACGCTGAGCGGCAGCGCGCCGGCGGACCAAACGAAGCAGCTCAATTCCTTTCACGACGACATCCGCAAGGTGGCGCCCAACGGCCAGCTCTTGTTCAACCCCAACGCCCCCCCGATCACCTGGGATCGGCGGGGTGACATGGTGAGCTGGCACTGCGTGCTGGAACTCAAACGGGCGGAGGCGCTATGACGAGCTACCTGGACCGCCTCAACTTGCGTCCTTTTGAGAAGCGCCTGGTGGTCGGTGTGGGCGCCGTTCTGTTTGTGGTGCTTAACGCGTGGTTCGTCGTGCCGCACTTCTCCGATCTGGGCGACGCCCGGCGGCGGCGGGCCGAGGCGATGAAGAAACTCGAACGCTGGCAGGCCGAAATTGACCAGGCTCAGAAATACCAGGCCGATATCAACAACTTCGCCAAGGAGGGCCTGGATGTGCCGGTCGAGGACCAGCAAAACCAGTTTATTCGGGTCATCCAGGATCAGCAGGCCCAGAGCGGCGTTGGCATCCAGAGCCTCGGCCGGACCTCGACCCAGACCAACCAGTTCTTCCTGGAACTGACCCAGTTGATCACTGTGCAATCCCAGGAACCGCAGCTTGTGGACTTCCTGTACAACCTTGGCGCTGGCAACTCGCTGATCCGGGTCCGGGATCTGTCGTTGAAACCAGACCCGCCGCGGCAACAACTCAGCGGCACTGTTAAACTGGTGGCCAGTTATCAGAAGAATCCGCCTAAGAAGGCAGCGTCTGACGCCAAACCGCCCGGGGCTGCGGGCAAGACCGCGCCCCCACCTGTCCAGAAGCCGTGAAAGTCGCATTCCTTGCTCTGCTCCTGATCGGCCTGTCTTTGCAGGCCCAGACCACTGATACTGCACCACCCCACCGGGACGTTGCGCCCCGCACTGCCGCCGCTGCAAACCCGGCCGTTGATGCAGAGCAAAGGCTCCGGGAAGCGTTACATGCCGCCATGCAGAGTGGCACCAATGCGCCCGGCATCGGAACTGCCGCCAGCGCCGTCAAGCCCCCTGCAGATGCCAGCGGGTCCGCGCTTCCGCCCAAAGCCGCCACCCGGATCAGTCGGGACACGAACAGCGTCAGGAGGCTCCTGCAGCCCCTGCGGACCGTGAACGCTGCCACTACAAATGCGCCACCTCCCGGAATTGCCGGCGCCCCCGCCGCACCTGCTCCGGGCCCGGATGCGCCGGCCAGCCCGCTGGCGGTGCCCCGGACACCTTCTCCGCACGCCACAGCGCGACCGGATGATGTCGCCGGTCCTGCCGCCGCCCCAACGGGAATCATCACCCCCGTAGCCGGGCCGGCCGGGGCGTTGGTTGCGCCGGCCAAGGCGGCGGGAGGGGCAGTCCAGGCGCCGCTGGAGGAGCCGTTGCCGGAGGGGATGATTGACTTTCGGGCGGCGGACCTGACCCAGGTTCTGGACATCTACAGCGACATGGTGCAGCGCACGGTGTTGCGTCCGGCGACGCTGCCGGCGCCGACCATCACGCTGAGCACGCGCGGGCATTTGACCATGCGCGAGGGCGTGCAGGCGCTTGAAGCGGTTCTGGCGCTCAACGGCATTGTGATGGTCAACGTGGGGGAGAAGTTCGTCAAAGCGCTGCCGGAGGCGCAGGGGATCAGTTCGGGGGCGCGTTTCGACACCAACAGCGCGGCGCGTTTGCCGGAGCTGGGGCAGTATGTGACGCACATCGTGCAGTTGAAGTATGCGCGGCCCAGCGAGATGGTGCCGGTGCTGACGCCCTTTGGGAAGATTCCCAACGCGATTTTGCCCATTGACGGCAGCCAGATACTGGTGTTGCGGGATTACACGGAGAACCTGAAGCGGATGCTGGAGCTGATCGAGAAGATCGATGTGGCCATTCCGTCGGAGTATGTGTCGGAGGTGATCCCGATCAAGTATGCGCAGGCCAGTGAGATAGCCAGCGCGCTGAGCAGTTTGAGCACGGGAGGCACTGGGGCGACAGTGGGCGGAGGGGGCGCCGGTGGCACCACCGGCACGAGCCGCAGCAGCCGGACCACGGGCATCAACCGGCCCGGCAGCAGCATGGGCACGGGCATGGGCGGTTATCCGGGGCAGCAGACGATGTCAGGGATGGCGACTCCGCCGGGGCGGGCCGGCACGCCGACGCCAGGCGCGGGGGGCAGTTCATTCACCCAGCGGCTGCAGAACATCATCAACCGGGCGTCGGAGGAGGGGGATATTCAGGTATTGGGGCAGACCAAGATCATCTCGGACGAGCGGACCAACTCGCTGTTGATCTACGCGTCGAAGGAGGACATGAAGGTGATCAAGGAGATAGTGGGCAAGCTGGACGTTGTGCTGGCGCAGGTGCTGATCGAGGCGGCGATAGTTGAGGTGACGCTGAACGACAGCCGGGATTTGGGATTCAGCTATCTGCAGCATCCGCAGAACGCGGGCAAGTGGACAGGGGTGGGAGCGATCAACAACAACAACATCCTGCAGCCGGACAACTTTGTGACCGGGGGCGGCACCAACAGTCTGATTGCGCAGGGGTTCAGCTATCTGATGTCGTGGAACCAGGACCTGGACATGACGGTGACGGCGCTGGCGTCGGACAGCCGGGCGCGGATATTGCAGCGGCCGCGGATACAGACCTCGCACAACGAGCCGGCGAGTTTGTTTGTGGGCGAGTCGCGGCCCTACCCGACGTCCAGCTACTACGGAGGCGGGGCCTACGGGGGCTACTCCTCGATCAACCAGTTGCAGATCGGGGTGACGCTGGAAGTGACGCCATTGATCAACCCGGACGGGCTGGTGGTGATGGAGATCAACCAGCAGATAGACAGCTTTCAGGGCAACGTGACGATCCAGAACGTTGGGGATGTTCCGATCACGAGCTCGAAGATAGCCTCGACGAAGGTATCGGTGAGGGACCACGACACGATTATTGTGGGGGGGCTGGTTGAGACGCAGAAGAACAAGAACGCCTCGGGTGTTCCGTATTTGAAGGACATACCGCTGCTGGGGTACTTGTTTAGGAGTTCGCATGCGGCGGAGACGCGCAAGGAGTTGCTGGTGTTGATTCGTCCGACGGTGTTGCCGACGCCGGAGATAGCGGCGCTGGCGGCGACGGCTGAGAAGAACAAGATGCCCGGGGTGCGGGAGACGGAGAAAGAGCTGCGGGCCGATGAAATCCGCCGCCTCAAAGCCGCCGACAAGAGCGAGAAGCCCAGCAGTTACTGAGCGGCGATGAAGCCAATTAGCCTATGAATAACTGGATACAGCCAATGCCGGGGCGTAAAGGGCTTTGCGTGGCACCGAAGCGCCCCGGGGTAACGTCCACCCCGTTCCTGCTCTTGCTCGGCGTGCTGTTGATTTGGGCGCCGATGCGCGTGAGTGGTCAAACGTTCAAGATCAACCACATTGACAATAGAACTGTTGCCGTCAACACCCCGCTAACCATCCAGGTTTCGGTCACGGACTCGAGCATTCCCCCCAGCCAGCTCAATTTCACCCTCACCTCCAACCGGCCCAACACCGACGCGACCAACGCGACCATCACTACTAATTTCAATGTTTTCACTTGGACGCCTGTCCAAACCCAGGTGGTGGTCTTCACGGTGACCGCCCAAAGCCTCCCTAACCCAGCCTACCAAGTGAGCACGAACTTCACCGTGACCGTGACCAACGCCCCCGCGCCGCCTTCTCCCACCGCGCCCGAGCTTGGGCTGCCATTTTCCAGCACGAATATCCTGGCCGATACCCATCTTTCGTTTTCCGCCTTTGCCACAAACACGGACAATTCCACCGCGCAAATTCAGTTCAGCCTCGGTTCCGGCGCGCCCGCTAACGCGACGATCACTACGGTGGGAATGGTGGCAACGATCACAAACGCCACCTCAACAAATGGGGTCTTCCAGGGCAGGTTCGATTGGTTCCCCACCTGGCAGCAGTCCGGCCGTCATACGGTGGAGATGATCGCAACGCAGTTGAATACTTCGCTGAGCACTACCCAGTCTTTCACTGTCAATGTCAACCTCACCAATAGCTGTGCCCAGAACGGCGAAGTCCTGGACGCCATGGTATCAGGCGGCACGGTTCTCTTGACCACGTGCACCAACCTGGTTCTTACCAATGCGCTGGTGGTGTCGGCGCCCAATGTCACCCTCACCGCCGTCTCCAATGCAGTGACCATAGACGGCAACAACCTGTCGCGGCTGTTCGTCGTGCAGCCCGGTTCGACGCTGACGCTCAATAATCTGACGTTGCAGGGAGGGAGCAGCGACAGCGGCGGCGCCATTTACAACATGGCCGGCGGAAGTGTGGTGCTGAGCAATTGCGTTGTCGCGGGCAACAATGCCGTCGGCACCAATGGAGCTAACGGCGCGAGCGGCGACAATGATCCGAATTATGGGAAGCGAGGCCGGAGCGCGTATTCCGGCCTGCCTGCTGTGGGCGGGGCGATTCTCAATCTCGGCAGCCTGACGGCCGACAGTTGCCAGTTCGCCAACAACCGCGCCGAGGGGGGCAACGGCGGCAACGGCGGCAACGGCGGCAACGGCCGTTACCAGGGTGGCAACGGCGGCCGCGGAGGCGACGGCGCCCTGGCTTTTGGCGGCGCCATTTACAGCACGGGCAGCCTTGCCCTGGCTAATTGCGTTTTCTCCGAGAACGCCGCGGTCGGCGGCCAGGGCGGCTACGGCGGCACCAATGGAACCGGGGCCTTCCACGGCTACCCGGGCACCGGCGGCGCCGGGGCTGAGGGATCGGGCGCGGCCATTTACAGCGCCGGCATCGTGGTGATCTCCAACTGCACTTTCTCCGGCAACACCGCCCAGGGCGGAAGCAGCGCCGTGGCCGGCCAGGCGGGCGGCGGCTACGGCGTAAATGGCGCCGACGGTGGCAACAGCTATGGCGGCGCGGTTTGCCTCCTGGGCGACGGCTTGCTGATCAACTGCGCTTTCTCCGACGATTCTGCCGTTGGCGGCAACGGCGGTGACGGCGGCCCGGGCCGTTACACCGCCGGCAATGGCGGCGACGGGGGTGAGGCCGTTGGCGGCTGCCTCTACAACTATGGCGGGGCTACACTGGTAAACTGCGCGTTCACCAATTGCGTGGCGCACGGCGGCGCCAACGGTTTGGCCGGCAGCGGTCTTTTCCGCGGCAAGGATGGCGACCCGGCGTCGAGCAGCACTAACAACGCGGCAGTCATCACAACCACAAACACGGTCTTCGTAGCCGGTCTGCCCGAAGGCGCGGCCCCAGCGGTCATCGGCGCCGCCACCCCTCCCCTCCCGGAGAAAGCCACAGCCGCAGCCCCCGCCGACACCGAGAGCGCCCCATCGCAAACCGACTTGTCCACTCACCCTGTCAACGCCGCGGAATTGCCGGCCGCGCCGCCCGCCAATCTGCCCGGAAGCGCCATTCCCGCAAAGGCTGCGGCTCCCGCGACGGAACTGCCCGGTTCTCCCCCGGCCCGTCCGGCCGCAGGTGACAGTCCGTCGGGCCTTCCCAGCAAGCCGTTCACCCCCGTAGCCGGGCCGGCCGGGGCGTTGGTTGCGCCGGCCAAGGCGGCGGGAGGGGCAGTCCAGGCGCCGCTGGAGGAGCCGTTGCCGGAGGGGATGATTGACTTTCGGGCGGCGGACCTGACCCAGGTTCTGGACATCTACAGCGACATGGTGCAGCGCACGGTGTTGCGTCCGGCGACGCTGCCGGCGCCGACCATCACGCTGAGCACGCGCGGGCATTTGACCATGCGCGAGGGCGTGCAGGCGCTTGAAGCGGTTCTGGCGCTCAACGGCATTGTGATGGTCAACGTGGGGGAGAAGTTCGTCAAAGCGCTGCCGGAGGCGCAGGGGATCAGTTCGGGGGCGCGTTTCGACACCAACAGCGCGGCGCGTTTGCCGGAGCTGGGGCAGTATGTGACGCACATCGTGCAGTTGAAGTATGCGCGGCCCAGCGAGATGGTGCCGGTGCTGACGCCCTTTGGGAAGATTCCCAACGCGATTTTGCCCATTGACGGCAGCCAGATACTGGTGTTGCGGGATTACACGGAGAACCTGAAGCGGATGCTGGAGCTGATCGAGAAGATCGATGTGGCCATTCCGTCGGAGTATGTGTCGGAGGTGATCCCGATCAAGTATGCGCAGGCCAGTGAGATAGCCAGCGCGCTGAGCAGTTTGAGCACGGGAGGCACTGGGGCGACAGTGGGCGGAGGGGGCGCCGGTGGCACCACCGGCACGAGCCGCAGCAGCCGGACCACGGGCATCAACCGGCCCGGCAGCAGCATGGGCACGGGCATGGGCGGTTATCCGGGGCAGCAGACGATGTCAGGGATGGCGACTCCGCCGGGGCGGGCCGGCACGCCGACGCCAGGCGCGGGGGGCAGTTCATTCACCCAGCGGCTGCAGAACATCATCAACCGGGCGTCGGAGGAGGGGGATATTCAGGTATTGGGGCAGACCAAGATCATCTCGGACGAGCGGACCAACTCGCTGTTGATCTACGCGTCGAAGGAGGACATGAAGGTGATCAAGGAGATAGTGGGCAAGCTGGACGTTGTGCTGGCGCAGGTGCTGATCGAGGCGGCGATAGTTGAGGTGACGCTGAACGACAGCCGGGATTTGGGATTCAGCTATCTGCAGCATCCGCAGAACGCGGGCAAGTGGACAGGGGTGGGAGCGATCAACAACAACAACATCCTGCAGCCGGACAACTTTGTGACCGGGGGCGGCACCAACAGTCTGATTGCGCAGGGGTTCAGCTATCTGATGTCGTGGAACCAGGACCTGGACATGACGGTGACGGCGCTGGCGTCGGACAGCCGGGCGCGGATATTGCAGCGGCCGCGGATACAGACCTCGCACAACGAGCCGGCGAGTTTGTTTGTGGGCGAGTCGCGGCCCTACCCGACGTCCAGCTACTACGGAGGCGGGGCCTACGGGGGCTACTCCTCGATCAACCAGTTGCAGATCGGGGTGACGCTGGAAGTGACGCCATTGATCAACCCGGACGGGCTGGTGGTGATGGAGATCAACCAGCAGATAGACAGCTTTCAGGGCAACGTGACGATCCAGAACGTTGGGGATGTTCCGATCACGAGCTCGAAGATAGCCTCGACGAAGGTATCGGTGAGGGACCACGACACGATTATTGTGGGGGGGCTGGTTGAGACGCAGAAGAACAAGAACGCCTCGGGTGTTCCGTATTTGAAGGACATACCGCTGCTGGGGTACTTGTTTAGGAGTTCGCATGCGGCGGAGACGCGCAAGGAGTTGCTGGTGTTGATTCGTCCGACGGTGTTGCCGACGCCGGAGATAGCGGCGCTGGCGGCGACGGCTGAGAAGAACAAGATGCCCGGGGTGCGGGAGACGGAGAAAGAGCTGCGGGCCGATGAAATCCGCCGCCTCAAAGCCGCCGACAAGGCCGAGA
>CAZHEW010000071.1:1198-11244 GCA_964531815.1 uncultured Verrucomicrobiota bacterium | reverse complement strand
CCTTGTGGCCGGCGGCGCACACGCCGACGGTCAGTTTCCCGGGCGCCTCGGTGCCCGTGAGCATCGCGGGCACCCAATCGGCACATTCCACCCACAGGCAGGCGGCGTCGAACACTTCGGGGCTGGTCCGCAGGCAATGGAGGATTTTGCTGAAGAACCATTCGCTGGAATAGGTGCCTCCACACTTGGCCAGGTAGTGCGGGCGAAGCTTCCGCGCCAGCGCGGTGATCTCCGCAGCCTCGGCGATGCTGGTGTGGTCTTTCCAAAGCCAGGCCATCGCCTCAGGGTTCCTGGCGAACCGGCGGTCAAACGCCAGCGGCTGGCCGCTGCGGTCCACTGGGATCGGCGTGCTGCCAGTCGTGTCCACACCGATCCCGATGATCTGGTCCGGCGCAAAACCGCGCACCGTCCGCCTGGCCAGCGCCAGCGCTTTCTTGATCGTGACTTCCGCGCCGGTCACATAGTCCGCCGGGTGCTGCCGCGCGAGGTTCGGATCGCGCGACAGGATGACCCCCTGGCGGCCGTGCGCATAGGTCCAAACGGCGGCGGCCACCTCGCGTCCGTTGGCAACGTTAACAATCAGGGTGCGTACGGAGTTGGTGCCGTAGTCGAGGCCGAGGGCGTACTTGGGTGCGCTCATGGCTCATTTACATAGCCACCACCGCCCTGCCCGGCAAGGCAAATTGCCTTGACGGCAGAGACTCGAAGACGTTCGGCGAGGAGGCCGCCCTGCGCTGGGCGCTCAGCCAGTACGGGCAGCGGCCCTGAACTGTGCGTGCCCCGAAGCGCCGTCTCAGGCGGAGTGGATTTGACGCAAAGAGGTGTGAGGCCGGTGCTCCGCGCCCGTCACGAGGCGGCCAGCCGTTACGGCACGAGCATGGCGCGGTAGAAATGCGGCGAGGACTCGGGATCGGCGGGCAAAGCGATATTCGTGGTGGTGCCAACCATCACGTCGGTCGCTACCGCCGTCCAGGTCTGGAAGCCGGGGGTGTCCTGGATAATGATCCGCTGGCCTGGCATGGCCGCGAGGGTGAAGTGAAACTGGCCGGCTATCAGGGCCGGGTCGAGCAGCACGGGCGCCGGCAGGTTGGGCCACGGCACTGGTGAATCTACTTCCGGGCGTGGCTGAGGCGGTGGGCCTGGGTGGTGGTGTAGTATTTGGCGAGCATGTTGGGCACTTCCCAGTCGGGCATCTTCCCCGCGGCCAGGTAGCGCAGGAACTTCTCGGTGACTTGCGCGAAGTGCTGCTCGTGGCTCACGCGGTACTGGTCGGGGATGACAATTTCCCACGAGGCCCCCGCGGGCTTGAACTCCACGCCGGGCCAGTTGGCACTGAGTTTGGCGACCGCGGCGCGAACCGTCTGCTCGAACTGGGCGGCGCTGGCGCCGGACTTGTTCTCGACATAGAGGGCGGGCCTGTAGTTCTGCTCCGCGCCCTGCTGGATGCGCAGGTTGCAGCGCGTGCCGCGCACCAGCGCGTAATGGGTGTCGCCCGCTCCGGCGGGGGCCTGGAATCCCCAGAGGGCGGTGACCCGCGCGTGGACGCCGCGCAGCGCATAGCCGACCTCGCCGTTGGCATACACCTCGAGCGCGCCGTCCGCGCCGATGTCTTTCTTGAAGTAATCCGGGTAACGGTCCTGGCCGGTGGAGCGCTTGAACTGCTCCGGGGTCAGCCTGGTCGGCCAGCGGCGGCCGCTGTAAACCTTGATGTCCTTGCGCCAGTCCAGCGCCTGGTCGGGGAAGCAAATCCACTGCACGGCATCCACCAGGTGCGTGCCGACATCCGGAATGGACTCGCCTTGCTGGCGCACGTCGTAGAACCATGCGGGCCGGATAAGCGGTTTGCCGGCTACTTCCTTGAAGAAGTAGTGCACGCTCTCAATAACCACCGCGGGCTGCTCCGGCGTGCCGCGCTGCAAGCTGCCGAACAGCTCGGGCATGCGCGCCAGTTCGCGCTGCAGCATGCTGGTGATCTCGTAGCGCTCGGTCATGATGTCGTAGAGCAGCACCTTCCTGTCGGCGGCGCGGCGGAAGGCCTTGCAGAGCAGGTCGAAGTTGGCGGGCGTGATGGCCATCGGTTTGTCGGCCAGCACGTTGAAGCCGGCCGACACCGAGCGGTTGATGTAATCCGTCTTGCGGGCGTTATTCCCGGCCAGCACCACAACATTACCGGCCCGGTCCTTCAGCATGCGCCGCAGGAAATCGGGGCCGGTATAGACCTTCTCCTCCCAATGCGTCGGCTGGTCGGCGCGGGTGTTGAAGCCTTCAATCCGCTTGAGGTGTTCCTGCAAATCCTGGCCGGCGGGCGCATAGACATGCACCACGGGGCTCACTTGCGGGTACATGCTCTTCTGCACCAGCCCCGCGTGGAAGTGGCCGGGGTCCAGTGTGATGAGCCGGACGGGGCCGCCCGCCGCCACCGCGGATAGCGCGGTGCACAGGATCAGCAGGCTGAGCAGGTGGGCAAGGTTCATAGCTGAGCAACGCATCCGTCCAAAACTGCAAGTCATCTCATGCATTCCGCTTTCCGGCTTCATGGCTTCTTGAGGAGTCGGTCAATGCCGTAGGGCGCCCGTTGCGGACGGGTCAGCATGGCGTTGGCCTCGTCGTCGCCGGCAAACGCCTCCTTGTGCGGGTCCCAGCGAAGCTTGCGGCCCAGCTTCATCGCGATCCAGCCCAGGATGCAGGCGCTGGTCGAGCGATGCGCTTCCTCGGGCGTGGTGACGGCCGGTTGGCGGGTTTGAATGCTCTGGAGCCAGTCCAGGTGGTGGTCCTCGCTCTTGTGCAGGTGGATTTCATTCGGCTCGATCTTCGAGCTGAGAATCCCGGGGTCGCTGGCGTCCAGCGCTTTGCCATAGGCGCTCGCCGGGTCGCTGGCGGTGGCTTTGGCGCCGCCCCGGCTGACAAAGATCCAGCCCTTATCGCCCTCGAACTTCACGCCGTTGGTGAAGTTGTTGTCTATGATCATGGTGACGCCGTTGACGTACTGGGCCTCGATGTGGTACGGGCCGTGGACGTTCCACAAGCCCTTGGCGGGAAACTCGGCCTTGCCCTCGATTAGAATCGGGCCGGTGAGCTCGGAGCCCATGCCCCAGTGCGCGATGTCCACGTGGTGCGACCCCCAGCCGGTGATCATGCCCAGGCAATACGAATCAATCCGCAACCACCCGGGCCGGTCGGTAATGCTGTTCTGGGGGTGGACGCGCTCCTCGGTGTAGGGCACCTTCGGCGTGCAGCCCAGCCACATCTCGTAGTCGAGATTGGGCGGGACAGGCATCTCCTGCTCGTTGCCGCCCGCCGGGTCCACCGGCAAGCCGATCTTCACGGTATGCAGTTTGCCGATCCGCCCGTTGCGAACCAGCTCGCAGGCGAGGCGGAATTGCGCGGTCGAGCGTTGTTGGCTGCCGATCTGGAAGGCGCGTTTCCTGGCGCGGACAATGTCGCTTACCGCGCGGCCTTCCACGAGAGTCATCGAGAGCGGCTTCTGCACGTAAACGTCTTTGCCGGCCAGCGCAGCCGCGATCACCGGCTCGGAGTGCCAGTGGTCGGGCGTGCTGATGGCCACCGCGTCAATTTGCGGGTCCTTGAGCAGCTCGCGGTAGTCGCCATGGGCGTTGACGGCTACGGCCTTGTCGCTGCCCTGCTTCTTGGCGTAGGCGCCCGTGACATATTTCCTGGCATGCTCCAGCCGTTTGGAGTCGAGGTCGCAGACGGCGACCACGCGGGCGATGTCATGCTTGATGATGCCGGGCAGATCCATGGTGAGGGCGATGCGCCCGCAGCCGATCTGGCCGATCTGGATCTTCTTGCTCGGCGCACCCGCCCCCAGGACGGATGAGGGCACGATGGTCGGGAAGACTGCCGCGCCGGTTGTCACGGCCAGCGAGGCCTTGAGGAACTGTCGTCGGGATACAGAGAGAGTTTGGTTCATAAGAATCGGATTCAGTTTGGTGTTTGCCCCTGGCGGTCGGCGGCTCACTTGTTCTTGCCCATCGCCCACAGGATGCCGCCCAGGATGTGCTGGGTGAGCTTGGGATCGGAGTAATGCTCCGGCTTGTGCCCCAGCGCGGTGTACCAGGTGCGCGCGCCCTCGAACTTGCGCCGCCATGCCAGCGGAAATTCGTCGCCGAACTGCTTGCCCGGATACTTCTCTATGGCGGGATCGTCCAGCGTGGTCAGGTCGCCGGCGAGCAGGATGTGCCGCCCCTTGGGCATGTGGTCAACGAAGTAAAACTCATCCGTCCAGTCGAAGGTGGGAGGCAGGTGGGCAGTCGAGATGTCCTTGGTGTCCTTCACCTTGATCTTGAAGGTCTGCATTTTGGGATGGCGGACAAACTTGCCGCCAATCAGTTCCCAGAACCAGGGCCAGTCGCGCATCGCGCCGCAGGCGGAGTGGATGCCCACGAACCCGCCCCCGGCCCGGATGTAGCGCTGGAACGCCGCCTTCTGCTCCTCGTTGTCGAATATCTCATTGTTGACGTTGTCGAAGACCAGAGCCTTGTATTGTTTCAGGTTCCGGTCCGCAAACACCGCCGGATCGTCCGAGACATCCACGGCGAAGTTGTTGGCGGCGCCGAGCTTCTGAATCGCCGCGACGCTCGCCGCGATGTTGTCGTGGACATACCCCTTGCCGTTCTTGGTATAGACCAGCACCCGGCGTTCCGAAGCGGCGCCGAGCAGGCTGGCGGTCAAAGGAATGAGAAGACCCAGAATTACTCCCAACTTCCGGAAGCGAGACATGACATGCATAAGCAGTTACAGCAGAGACAAAGCGCTAACAAAGCCGGCCCCGCCAGAGGCGTGGCACGCACTCTTATTACTCTTTCGGCAGCAATCCGTGCAAGGGCAAATCAGCCAATCCGCCAATCAGCGCGCCGGGCGCAAAGCCCCACCCGCGGAGTTTGCCGCCGCCGCCAACAGACCCGCCGGGCCGGCCCGGTAGTGGTTAGCCACCAACAGGCTTAATACAATTTCTATTAAGCCATGTGTGAGCCATGTGGGAGCTACCCTGTGGCGCTACATCGGAGGCCAGAGCCCCGAGGGGGCGCGGCGGGGGGTGAATGGCAGGCCAGGAGAGCGTTCTTGCCGCCCGGGGGCTGAGTCCTATGGCGGGGCCTGCCCGGTCAGGCCCCGCAGCGCTTCCCGTGCCTCGGCAAGGTCGGGTTTGAGACGCAGCGCCTCCGTAAAGTGCTGGATGGCCTGGTCGTTCCTGCGCTGGATCGCGAGGGCCCTGCCGAGGTTGAAGTGGGCGCTGGCGCTGTCGGGCCGAAGGCGGACGGCTTCCTGGAAGCGGGAGGTTGCGTCTTCGAGCTTCCCGGCGGCCGCCAGTGCCATGCCCAGGGCGAGATGGACGCCGGCGTTGGTGGGGGCGATGCGCAAGGCCTGGAGGTAGAGGGGGATGGCCTCGTCGGTCTTCTGCTGGCTAACGAGGGTGCGGCCAAGGTTACACAAGAAGTCGGGATCTTCAGGTTTCGCACGGACGGCCTCGCGGAAATGCGGCAGGGCCTCATCGAAGTTCCCCTTGCGGGCCAAGGCCAGCCCGAGATGGTTGTGGACCGCGGCGTTGTCGGGGGAGCGCTGCAGTGCCTGGCGGTAATGGGCAATGGCGTCATCCACCCGGCCAAGCCGCGCAAGCGCCGAGCCCAGGCTATAGTGGGCGGCGACCTGGTCTGGCTTGGCCTGGAGGGAAGCTTGATACCACTGAATCGCCTCGGTCCACTGCCCCTTCCGCACCAGGGCGTTGCCGAGGTTGTTAAGGGCGCTGACGTGGTCGGGCTTTTTCTGCAACACCAGGCGATATTCGGCGATTGCCTCATCTAGCTTTCCCATCTCCTCCAGAGCCTTGCCGATGTTGTTGTGGGCTTCGTAGAAGCCGGGCTCTACTTTCAACGCCCGATCGAAGTACGGAATCGCCTCCGCGTAGCGCTTCCTACCCACCAGGATAACACCGATGTTGTTCAAAGCGTCGGAAGTCCTGGGCTCCATGGTGACGGCCTGCTGGTAATACGCCAGCGCCTCGTCAATGCGCCCCTGTTCGTCCAGGAACCGGCCGAGATTGTAGGCCGCGAGCCAGTTGTTTCGGGTCACGGCGAGATCGCGGAGGTAGAGGGTCTCGCTATTCTGCCAATAGCCTAGTTGCTGGCGGGTCTGCGCGGCGCAGGCGAGCAGAACCACCGCGGCGGCGCCCGCGCAGGCCGCCTTTGGCAAGCGCCATTGGCTGCAGGCCGCGCCGGCCCCCCAGGCCAGGATGATAAACAGCCCGATCAGCGGCAGGTAGGTGTAGCGGTCCGCCATGGCTTGCTCGCCGACCTGAACCAGTCCGACGACCGGGACCAGCATGCCGAGGAACCAAAACCAGCCGACGGCCACAAAGCGCAGTCTGCGGCTCAACCAGACCGCGCCCAGCGTCAGGCCGGCCAGCAGGGCGAGCGCCAGCAGCACCTGAAAGAGGGGCCAATGATCGGCCCGGGGATAAGGCGTCGCCAGGCCAGCCGGCCAAAGCGTCTTGCCCAGGTAGCGCGCATAAGCGACCGGCGTGTTTTCCAGGCGCGCTTGCAGGGAGAGGTGGGACAAAGACTGGACGGCCCCGCCCTGGTTCTGGGCGACAAAGGTCACAACGCACGAGGCAAAGCTCAGCAGGAAGAACGGGAGCTTCTCGCATAGCAAGGGGAGCGCGGCCCCCGGCCTGAGCCGGCCCAGCGGCCACAAGTCCAGCAGCAGCAACACGAAAGGCACGGTCACCAACATGGGCTTGCTCATCAAACCCAGCACGAAGCACAGCAGCGAAAGGAGATAGAAGCTGGAAGATGGGAGATGGAAGGCGGACGCGGGCTGCGGGCTGCGCGGGGCGGGGAGCGTCGAGGGGGCGGCGTTGGCCTCCGCGCTCCGCGCTCCCCGCTCCACACTCCGAACGTAGGCCCACAGCGTCAACAGGAAGAACGAGGCGCTGAGCACGTCTTTCCGTTCGGAAATCCACGCGACTGATTCGACATGGAGCGGGTGCAGAGCGAAGAGCGCCGCCACGAACGCGCTGCGCCACATCGTCCCGGTAAGGCGCCGGAGCAGGCCAAAGAGCAGGAGCGTGTTGGCCACGTGAAACAGGAGGTTCACGGCATGGGGACCGGCTGGGCCGGAGCCGAACAACTGCGCGTCCAGCATATGCGAGAACCAGGTCAGCGGGTGCCAATTACCCCCGTGGCCTGTGCGCAGCGCCCAGGTTGCGCCGTCGAGCGTGAGCCCCTTTAGGACCTGCGGATTCGCGGTGACGTAAACAGGGTCGTCCAGGTTGACGAACTGAAACCGGACCACTGGGTAGAAGACAAGCAGCGTGGCGGCGGCCAACAGCAGGCTGATCCAGACAGGACGGATCCCCGGGCGCACCGACCCGGGGCCGGGTTGCGCGTCGCCCGTGGGGGGCGCCGGGTTGTTCTGTGTCAACTCAGTCATGATTCCGCAGCGTCAGCCCGGATCATTCACACCCCGCACGAAATACCAACAGCCTGGAGCGCGAGCATCTTGCCCGCTTAGCCCGTTTGGACCCTGTAAGCGGGCAAGATGCCCGCGCTCCGGCCTTGCAGATGTAAAATGTCCGGGTTAGCGCCGTTGACCAAGATGTAGTCCATATCCCCGGGGGAGCGCGAAACAAAAATTGGAGCGGCCGCGGGCGGCCAGGCTCACTCAGAGCAGTCCTGGGCGGCCCGGCGAAAGAAGGATTGCCCCTGGGGTTTGGCCCGGCATGATTTCGCCTGGCGATTCCACTGTGTCAGAACTTTTCGAGATCATTTACGAGGATTGCGAGCTGCTGGTCGTCAACAAGCCCGCCGGGCTGGTGTGTCATCCGACCAAGACGGACCAGTTCTCGAGCCTGATCAGCCGCGCGCGCCTGTACCTGGGAAAAGGCTCGCAACCGCACCTGGTGAACCGGCTGGACCGGGAGACGAGCGGCATCACGCTCGTGGCCAAAGGCCTGGACGCTGCCCGCGAGTTGCGGCGGCTCTGGGAAGGTCGGCAGGTCGAGAAAGATTACCTGGCCATTGTCCACGGGCATCCGGCCGCAACGCACGGGATCATTGACGCGCCGCTGGGCAAGGACGAGCAGAGCCGGGTGGCCATCAAGGACTGTGTGCGGGCAGACGGCGCCGCGGCGGTGACGGAGTATTGGGTGCAACGGCGGTTCACCCGGGACGAAGCGCCCTTTGCGCTGCTCCGGGCGCGGCCGCGCACGGGCCGCAAGCATCAGATCCGGATTCACCTGGCGCACATCGGACATCCCATTGTGGGTGACAAGATCTATGGAGGCGACGAGGATTTGTACCTGGCGCTGGTGGAGGACCGGTTGACGGCGGAGCAGCGGCGGCGGCTCATCCTGCCGCACCATGCGCTGCACGCGCGCGAGGTGCGGTTGGCCTGGCACGGCCAGCCAACGGCCTTCAGCGCGGAGCCGGAACCCTGGTTCACGGACTGGCTGGCCGGCGGAGGTGTCTGAGATTGCGAAACCGGCTTGATTCATTCAGACTTTTTCCAGTGCCCGATAACGACGCCCAGTCCAGCAACCGCGCCGCAGAACCGCTCACGCCCGGGCCGGAGCCGGCGACGCCCTCCCGGGTGGGGCGGACCTGGGTGTGGGGCGCGCTGCTGGTGGCGGCCACCCTGGCGGCTTACCTGCCGGTGTGGCGAGCGGGATTCATCTGGGACGACGACACGTTCCTGTGGCGCAATCCCCTGATCCAGGGCTCCGACGGGCTGTTCCGCCTGTGGTTCACGACCGCCGCGCCGGATTACTTTCCGCTGACCTCGACGATGCTATGGCTGGAATGGCGGCTGTGGGGGGCGAACCCGCTGGGCTACCACTTGGTGAATGTGCTGCTGCACGCCTTGAGCGCGGTGCTGCTGTGGCGGGTGCTGGCGCGGCTGAGCATTCCGGGAGCCATCCTGGCCGCGGCGATCTTCGCCGTGCACCCGGTCAACGTCGCGTCCGTGGCCTGGATAACCGAGCGCAAGAACACGCTGGCGATGTTCCTGTACCTGAGCAGCCTGCTGTTTTACCTGCGCGGCGTGGATCAACGGGGGCAAAGGCTGCCGCCGGGCGAGGCAAGCAGCGCCCCACCGGGGTTCTCGCGCTGCGACGCCCTGTCGCTGCTGGCTTTTCTCGGGGCGCTCTTGAGCAAGAGCGCGGTGGTCCCGTTGCCGGTGGTGCTGCTGGGGCTGGCGTGGTGGCGGCATGGGCG
Source organism: uncultured Verrucomicrobiota bacterium (assembly GCA_964531815.1). Lineage (GTDB taxonomy): Bacteria > Verrucomicrobiota > Verrucomicrobiia > Limisphaerales > UBA8199 > UBA8199. Next base: position 2,017 of record CAZHEW010000071.1, on the reverse strand, counting down.
GCTGGAGCTGCGCGACTTGTGGCGGAGCCTGCCCTTCTTTGCCCTGGCGGCGGCGGCGGGATGCGTCACCATCTGGTTCCAATACCACCGGGCGATTGGCGCGAGCTTGCTCGATGTGCGCGCCGACTCGCTCTGGTCGCGGCTGGCGGGGGCGGGCTGGGCGTTCTGGTTTTATCTCTACAAGGCGCTGGTGCCGTTGGACCTGAGCTTTGTTTATCCGCGCTGGCAGATTGATCCGGCCCGGGTGTGGTCTCATGTGCCGGGCCTTCTGGTCGTGGCGTTGTTCCTGGTCTGCTGGCGTTATCGGCGGGGATGGGGAAAGGCCGTGCTGTTGGGCCTGGGCTACTTCCTGGTCATGCTGCTGCCGATCCTGGGTTTCCTGAACATCTACTTCATGCGCTACTCGCTGGTAGCCAACCACTGGCAATACTTCGCCCTCATCGGCCCCATTGCGCTGTTCGCCGCCGTTTTCGCCCACGCCTGGCAAAGGGGTGGTTCAGGCGCGGGGCGCGTTGACCGGGCGCGAGTTTCTGCTTTCTGCTTTCCCATTTCTGCTTTTTGCCTGGTCCTGGCGCTGGGTGTGCTAACCTGGCGCGAGGCCGGCACCTATACCGACCTGAAGACTCTCTGGACGACGACCATCGCGCGGAATCCGGCTGCCGGCCTGGCCCACAATAACCTGGGCACGCTGCTGCTCGAAGCGGGGCACCCCGACGAAGCAGTCGCCCACTTCCAAGAAGCCCTCGCCCTCCAGCCCAACGCCGCCGACGTGCACAGCAACCTGGGCGGCGCTTTGCTCGCGCAGGGCCGCTTCGAGGA
>CAZHEW010000071.1:0-1098 GCA_964531815.1 uncultured Verrucomicrobiota bacterium | reverse complement strand
CTTGACCCCGGCCAGGCCAGCGCCTATGTGAGCCTCGGCAACGCTTTGCTCGCCAAAGGCCGCGCCGCGGACGCTGTCGCCTGCCTGGAGAAGGCCGTTCGGCTACAACCCGGCCTGGCCGCCGCCCATTACACCCTCGCCAACGCCCGGCTCCAGCAGGGGCGGGGGGACGAAGCCATCGCGCACTTCCGGAAAGCGCTGGCCCTCCAGCCGAGCTTTGCCGCCGCCCACAACGGCCTGGCCAACGCCCTCCTGCAAAAGGGCCAGGCTGACGAGGCGGTCGCCCACCTCCAGGCGGCCTTGCGCCTCGATCTCCGTCTCGCCGAGGCCCATCTCAACTTCGCCAACCTTCTGCTCCAGCGAAAGCAGGCGGACGACGCCATCGCGCATTTCCGAACGGCGCTGGAAATCCAGCCCAACCTCCCCGGCGCCCACAACAACCTCGCCAACGCCCTGCTGGCCAAAGGCCAGGTGGATGACGCCATTGCCCATTTCCAGCAGGCTCTGAAACTTGCGCCCAACCTCGCCGAAGCCCACAACAACCTCGCCAACGCCCTCCTGCAAAAGGGGCGGTGCGGGGAGGCGGTGGCGCATTACCAAGCCGCGGTGACTGCCCTGCCCGACCATCCTTACCTCCTCAGCAACCTGGCCTGGGTGCTGGCAACCTGTCCGGAGGCCTCGGCCCGCGATGGCGCCCGAGCCGTGGAACTGGCCGAGCAAGCCCGGCGGCTCTCCGGGGACAAAGATCCCATGCTGCTTGGAACGCTTGCGGCGGCTTACGCCGAGGCGGGGCGGTTCGCGGATGCCGTTGCGACGGCCCAACGGGCGTTGGAACTGGCCTCCGCCCAAGCCAACACAGCGCAGACCGAAACCCTCCGGGCACGGCTTGAGCTCTACCGCTCAGGTTCGCCCTTCCGCGACACACCGCCGCGTTGACGGCATCCGGTCAAAGACCTCGCCACGCGGGTTCATCTGGGCACCTCGAAAGGCGCCAACGCCAACTTGCGCCAGCACATGCGACGGGGATCAAAGCCCGGCCAAGGTCAGGCCCAACTGGCGATAGGATTCGAGGCAAACCAATGGAAACTGCACTAATCT
>CAZHEW010000070.1:6382-11292 GCA_964531815.1 uncultured Verrucomicrobiota bacterium | reverse complement strand
CTGATGGAGGTTCACCGCCAGCGGGGTGAAATCCAGCGTCTTCGCCGCGCAGGCGAGTTCGACGAGGCTCGCACGCGGCTGGAACGAGCGCGGGCATACACGGATGAGGTGCTAGCGCTGTTCTACACGTTGGCCGACTTGAACCAGGGACTGATCGAGCGGCAGGAGGTCCCAACCTTCATCACGGCCAACGTGAAGAACTGGCTGGAGGAAGAGGCGAAGGCGATCGCGGCGGGGAAGCAGGGCCAAACAGAGCCACGCTGATTACACCGAATGGCCGGCGCTCCAGAGGGGTTTTCCTTGTGTCTCTCCCCTGGGCGGCGCAGACTTGGTCACAAGCACGTGCCCTGTATAATCGCCAGCGAACCACCTAAGGTCGAGCCCCGATGGAAGCGGCTGGGGGTCTGGTTGGCGGGTGGGAGTAGTTTGCTTTACCTAGCCTCGCGTTTCCTGCCATGCACACAACCCGCGTGGCAGGGCGAGATCGAAGATTCATACCTGCAGGTGCTGAACACCGCTTTCGCCGGGGGCTGGCAATTCGGGCGCGATTTGGTTTTCACCTATGGTCCGTGGGGATTTCTTTACGCCGGGCACCATCCGGCCACCCACACCCTTGCGGCATTTGCCTGGCTCGGGTTGACGCTGGCGTTTTGGGTCGCACTCTGGAGGGCGGCCCGCAGACTCTGGAACAATGCCTTGATCGCCTGGCTCTGGCTGATGGTGGTGGCCGCGGTCAGCGGGCTGCCGATCTTCGTCACAAGGCTCGACATTGGTTTCAAGGGCTTCATTGTGCTCTTGTGGCTTTATGCTTTTTTCCTCGACGATCGGCGCCCCAGTGTCCCCCAAGTTGCACTCGGCATCTGCCTTGGACTGCTCTCTCTCGTCAAGTTCAGTGTTCTGGTGGATTCCACGGTCATTGTGGCCCTGATCAGCCTGGACGCCGTTGTTCGGCATCGCCGCTTCCCGTGGATCTCGCTGGTCTTTGCCGCGAGCGTTCTGCTTTTCTGGATGGCCGCTCGGCAGCATCTGAGCTGCTTGGGCCCCTACTTGCGGTACTCCTGGCTCCTGACAGGCGGCTTCAGCGAGAGCATGATGTTGACCGGACCAAAGGAAACAGGGGACATCTGTCTCTTCCTCGCCGTAGCTGTACTGCCCTGCGGGGTAGCGGGCTGGTTTACATGGACGCAGCGCCGGTGCTTCGCACTGTTTCCGCTGGGAGGCCTGGCGTTTCTGCTCTTTACCGCTTTCAAGTACGGCTACGTGCGCCATGACGGCCACGAGTTGGTGGCGATCTCCCAACTGCTGTTGCTTTCGCTGGCCCTGCCCGCCGTTGCCGTTGCCACGGGCCGTCAGGACAGCAGCCGAGATAACATGGCTCCCGCAGCTTCGCTATTCCCTGAACAAGCCAGTCCCTGGTTACCTCGACGGGGGCTACTAAGCTTGGCTCCGTCTTTGTTCGCTCTGCTCCTGGCTGCTTCGATCTCGAGCCGCTACTACCGCGGGGGGCTACTCATTCCCTTTCTCTCCACGCTTGCTCCCCGGCAACTCGCGGCTCCGGCAAGGTTACTCCGCGGTGCGGCGGCAGCCCGCACCGACTACGAGAACTACCTTGCAGGTATCCGCGGCGGCCAATCGGTCGGGCCTTTTGCCGGGACGGTGGATACCTATCCAGGAAATGCGGCGGCGCTTCTCGCGCAAGGTTTGCCGTACCGTCCGCGGCCGGTCATGCAGAGCTATCAAGCCTATGCGCCTGAGTTCGCCGAATTGAATGCCTCGTTCCTGCGCGGCCCGCGTGCCCCCGACAACATCCTTTTCCAGTTGTTCCCTATTGATGACCATTTCCCTGCGCTTGATGACGGCCTTTCCTGGCCCGAGCTCCTGGCGCGATACGACGTCTTGCAGGTGACGTGGTCGGGCGTGGAGTTGCGACGGTCGCCTGTGCCCCGTCCTTGGGACCTGACTCCGCTGATGGACCTGCCCGTCCCGCTCGGCCAAGTAGTAGCCCTCCCTGCCGTCACAGACGCTGTGCTTTGGGCGAAACTGGATTCTCCCCTCACACTGACTGGCATAGCCACAACCGCGCTGTTTAAGCCGCCTATCCTGTGGTTGACGGTATGGACTCAAGAGGGCCGCGAACTTCGGTTTCGCCTGGTTCCCGGCTTGGCGCGTGGCGGTTTCGTGCTCAGTCCGCTGGTGCAGGACTGCGTGTCGTTCGGTCTCCTGGCGTCGGAGGGGGGCCTGCGTGAATTGAATGACCACCGGGTCGCTGCGCTACGCCTTTCGGCCGACACAGGAACGGGCTTGACCTCATCTTATGAGTCATCCGCTCGGCTGCAGTTGTTCCGCCTAGCCTACCCAGGGCAGGACTTAGGCGTGGTGGCTGGCTTCCGCGAGCTGACTAGCTTATGGCGGGTCATCCGTCGAATGGTGTGGTTAGATGCCGACTATCAACCGCAGTCGGTTTCATTGCCTGGCATCGGCAGCGTGCTCCGGGTGGCTCCCCGTTCAGCCATGCAGCTTTCTCTTGAAGGGCCATCTCCGCGGCTCAGGCTCACCTTTGGGGTGTTGGTACGGGGCCCAGGCGATTCCCAGGCAGTCTCTCCAATCGTGTTCCGCGTTTGAGCCTTGGCTGAGGACGGAGGCCGAGTGGAGCTCTGGTCTCGGCAACTCGACCCCTCGGCCAAAGCATCAGACCAGAACAAGCAGCAGGCGGTGATTGACATGCACGAGGCCAATTGGTCAAACCTCATTCTCGAGACCGTGCCCGTCCGTCCAGAACCGGGAGTTGGTCTGCTTTGTTACTGGGGCCAGATCGAGGCGGAGTCCCAGTGAGGAGCCAGGGGGCGGATGGCCAGCCAGAGGCCCGCCGGTCTTAGACGAAAGGCTTTCATCGGGAGGCAGGCTCCTCTATTTTCGCCTGCCTATGAAGACGCTGACAACTGTCTTGGCCCTGGCTGCGCTCGCGACTTTGCCCTGTGCTTGCACGCAACATGGGCCCATCACGGCGCATGCTCCGGTCAAGACCTATCGCAACCCGCTGCTGCCGGAACGCGAGATTGCCGATCCTTTCGTCCTGCGGTTTGACGGCCAGTATTACCTTTATTCGACCACCGACGGTCGCGGTTACGAGGTGTTCGTGTCCGAGGACCTGGTGCATTGGGAGAACAGGGGCCGCGTGTTTAGCGATCCGCGCGGCGGGGATTGGGCCCCGGAGGTATTTCACAACCGGCGCGGCGATGGCAGGTTCTACCTCTACTACACGGACAACATCGGCGGGCCAAGGCGCGGTCCGCTGGAGAAGCAGATCGGGGTGGCGGTGGCGGACAGCCCGCTCGGCCCGTTTGTTGACAAGGCAGTGCTGGCCACGCAGTCAATTGACGCCCATCTGTTCGAGGACGACGAGGGCAGGCTCTTTCTCTATTACGTGGATTTGACCGGCGGTTTCAAGATCATGGTCCAGCCAATGGCCGATCCGCTGAGCAAGACGGGCGAGCCGAAGCCTGTCATCCGTCCAACCCAGGACTGGGAGAAGCGCAGCGGCGAGGTGACGGAAGGGCCATTCATGTTGAAACACAAGGGCATGTATTACCTGATGTACTCCGGCTCCGGCGCCGACTCTCCGAATTACGGCATTGGCTACGCGACGTCCAAGTTGCCCACCGGCCCGTTCGTGAAGTACGCCGGCAATCCCATCGCCCAGCGCGGCGGCAATGTGTCGGGGCCGGGGCATCATTGCGTGGTGGAAGGCCCGGACGGGAAGCTCTGGATGCTCTACCACCAGAAGTGGAACACCGAGGTGAACTGGCGCCGCTTTCTCGCGCTTGACCCTCTGTGGTTCGACAGCCGGGGCGTCCTGCACGTGAAAGTCACCCGCGACACCGACCAGCCGGCGCCCGCAAAGCCCTTCAGACAGCGGAAGACGAGGTGACAGGCCTTGGACTACCGGGACAAGCCAGAACGCCGCCGCCGTGGCCTGCAACAGTCCTCGAAGCGCGGCAGGGTTTTCAAGGTGGCCTCCCGCTCGTGTATGCAGCCGGGCTGGGGCGAGGCTACGATGAGACGCGCTTCAACTCGTCCTTGATCTCAGCAACGATCTTCTCCAGCCGGCGGCCGTATTCGACGTAGTTCTGGCGCATGGCGTCCTCGTTGGCGGCTTTGGACTGGGCGTCGTGGAAGACGACAACCATGTGCGGCTCGATGGACAGGCCGGCGTCGTAGCCGCGCGACAAGGCGTCTTTGAGAATGTCGCGCACCTGACCGCGCCCTTCGCCGGGCCAGTTGTAGTCTGCGTCGTTCTTCGCGGGGTTCCAGGTGGCGTCCTTGATGTGGATGTGGGCGACGTGATCGCGCACATGGGTCCAGAACTCCCACGGGTCCTGTTTGGGCCAGGGTTTGGGCTTGGAGCGGTCGGGGTTGAAGATGGGGTTGGCGGTGTCGAAGACCCACTTGAGGCCGGGGCACTTGTCGAGGAGCTCGAGGGCGTGCTGCCAGCTCATGCCGCCGTAGTTCATGCAATTCTCGTGGACGGGCTGGAGGCCGGCATCGAGGAAACGATCCGTTACTTCCTTCACCCGGCGGAAGACCTCGGCGGGGATTGTGCACTCATCATCCCCCGGCTTGAAGCTCATGATGCGGACGTATTTGGCGCCTGCGCGCTGCATGCGCGGGATGGCGCGCTTGACCTCGGCGAGGGTGATGTCGAAGGGGTCGCCCAGCTTCTTGGCCCAGTTCATGATGGTGGAGCCGAAGCAGTAGGCGCCGACCCCGGCAGCCTCCAGCTTACGGACGGCAAGGTCGAAGGCCTCGTCCGGTATGTCGTGGAAGTTGGCCTTGGCAAACCCGGGGACTTCGACGCCCCGGGGCTCAAGCAGTTTCCAACCCAGTTCCTGTGTGGCCAGAATCTGGCCGTC
>CAZHEW010000070.1:0-6282 GCA_964531815.1 uncultured Verrucomicrobiota bacterium | reverse complement strand
GATTGCCACCACCTTCTTCTCCACCTTTGATGCCGCGATCAATTGGTTCAGCTTCTTCTCGTAGTCCGCGCTGTCCATCGGCAACTCCACCGTCTGGCCGAGGAGCGAGGAATAGAGAATCACATTGGCCAGCTCGACGGAATGAATGCCCTCCGCGCCCGGCGTAATCAGCGGCTCGCCGTCGAGGATGGCGTTGATGAAGTTCTGCATAAGAACGGCGTGGCCGTTGGGAGAGGGGCCGAAGGGGATTTCGACGTTCCAGACCTCGGGCTTGGCGAAGCCGAGCCTGGCCGTGCGGCTGAACTCGATCATGTCCGACTCGTTGCGCACCAGGGTAAGCTTGTCGGCTTCGAGCAGCAGCTTGCCACGGGTGCCGACAATCTCGAAGCGGTTGGTGCCGGGCGACTCGCCGGTGGAGGAGACGAACGTGCCGGTCGCGCCGTTCGGGTATTCGAGGTAGGCCGAGACATTGTCTTCGACCTCGATCTGATGGAAGCGGCCGAGTTGGCAGAAGCCGCGCACGCGGGCCGGCATGCCGAGCAGCCATTGCATGGTGTCGAGGTTGTGGAGGCATTGGTTGAGCAGCACGCCGCCGCCCTCGCCCTTCCACGTGGCGCGCCAGCCGCCGCTGGCATAGTAGGCCTCGGTGCGGAACCAGTCCGTCATGATCCAGCTCATGCGCACGACCTCGCCCAGTTCGCTGTCCTGAATGAGCTTGCGAATCTTCAGATAGCGCGGCTCGGCGCGCAGTTGAAACATGGCGGCAAAGACCAGCCTGGGCTTCTTCTTATGCGCGGCGATCAGTCGCTCCGCGTCGGCCTTGTGTGCGGAGATGGGCTTCTCGACCATAACATGCAGGCCCTGCTTCAGGGCGGCGATGCCGAGGGTCGTGTGCTGGTAATGGGGCGTGGCGATGATGACCGCATCCACCAGGCCGGAGCGAATCAGCTCCTCGCCGTCGGTGAAGGTCTTCAGGGGCTTGTATTGTTCGAGCTTAGCCGCCGCGGCGTCGGAGACGGCGACCACCTCGGCCCGGCTCACCTTTCCCGCGCTAAGGTAGCCGTAATGGTGTTGGCCGATGTTCCCCAGGCCAATGATGCCCAAGCGCACTTTGTTCATGCGCGAGAGTCTAGCCGGCAACGGTTCGATGGCCAGCAGATTTGCGTCCGTGCCGCACGCTCTCAAGCATGCTGTTCGGACTGCGTCAAGACCATCGCCAGCCGTCCCGGCGCGATCAGAGCCGCACTCAGCTCGCAGCCCATGGCTTCGGCAAAGGCCCGCGCCATTGAGAGTCCCAGACCCGTGTGTCCGTCGGCCGGCCGCGCGCCGTCTTTGCGCCAAAACCGCTCGAATAGGTGCGGCAGATCGCCCTCCCCAATGTCCTGAGTTGTGTTCACGACACGCAGGGTGAGGCGGCCATGGCTGGCAGTGGCATCCACCTCCACCGCGCCGCCTCGCGGCGTGTAGGCCACCGCGTTTTCCAGGAGATTCGTCAGAACGGAGCGAAGCAGCACGGGGTCAGTGTCGGCCTGCGCCCGGGCCGGCGTCTTAACGACGAAGTCCAGCTCACGCTCCGCGGCCTGGGACTGGAACGGCTCGCACACCTCCCGAACCAATGCCCCCAACTCCACGCGCTCGCGCCGCACCGGCAATCCCCCGCGCTCGCCCCGCGCCAGGGCCAGCAGCCGCGTGAGGATGGACTCCAGATGCAGGGCGATCGCCAGAGTCGCCGGGTCTGCATCGGGAGCCCGGGCTTCCGGCGCCTTGATGGCCAGCTCCGCCAGGCTCCGCAACTCGGCCACCGGGGTGCGGAACTCGTGCGCCACGTCCGAGCTGAACCGCCGCTCGCGCTCGAAGGAGTCCTCCAACCGGGCAAGCAGCTCGTTGAGGCACGCGGCGATGGGTGCCAGCTCTCCCGGCAAACCACTGGTGCCGAAACGCGCCGACAGGCTGGCGGCGTCAATCCGCGCGGCCTCCGCCGCCAGGGTTTGCAGCGGTTCAAGCTCCCGCCGCAGCACGCACGGCACCATGAGCGCGGTGGCCGCGAGCAACAGCAGTCCGCCGCCCGCCAGCACGACCTGCAGCGTGGCCAGGGTGCGATCCAACTGCCGGCGATCGGAGGCCACGACCAGGATCGCCTGTGGAACCGCACCGTTCTGCGGCTCGTCGTCCGAATCCAGCGGACGAAACTTCAGGCCCGCCGCGCGGCACCTTCGGCCTTCGGGCAGCGTCAGGTTCCAAAACACGGGCCGCTCCAATGTTCCGTAACGGCACGGCAGGGGCGCGCCCCGGAGCGAGCGTGAGCGTTCCACCGTCCGGCCTTCGGCGTCCCACAGCTCGAAAAAGTCGGCACCGCCCTGCTCAAAGTTCGGCAAGCGCTCGTCGGCGAAGTCCAATTCCGGGCGGCTGCCCTGGTGCTCGGTCAACGTGGCCAGCGCCTGGGCCTTGGCGTGCAGACCCGCGTCGAACTCCCCGCGTAATGCCGCCCGGGCGCAGAAATAGACGGTCAAACAGCCCGCGCCCAGCAGCAGGCCCACGCTGAGCAGCAGCTTCCAGGTCAGTTGGCGGCGGATGGTCTTCATTCCGCGGCCAGCTCGTAGCCCAATCCGCGTCGCGTGTGGATCAGCGGCTCGGAGCCCCGTTCACCTAGTTTCTGTCGCAGCGAACAAATAGCCGAGTCCACCGCGTTGCTCGCCGGCTCGACTTCGCCGCCATAGATGTGCTCCTCGATCTCCGCGCGGGTGACGACCTGTCCGCAGCGGCGCGCCAGGTATTCGAGCAGGGCGTATTCGCGCGGCTGCAGCGCAATGGCACGCCCCGCCCGGCTCACCTTCCGGGCCGCCGTGTCAATCGCCAGGTCCTCGACCTGCACCAGCGTCTCCTTGCTGCCATACGCGCGGCGGCAGAGCGCCCTTACTCGGGCGAGCAGTTCCTCCAGCGCAAAGGGCTTGACCAGGTAATCATCTGCGCCGAGCTCCAGCCCGCGGACACGGTCAGCGACGGTGTCCCTGGCGGTCAGGAGCAGCACGTGTGTGCGCTTGCCCTGCTTACGGAGCCTTTGCAGCAGCGCAAGGCCGTCCAGCTTTGGCAACATGATGTCGAGCACCAGGGCGTCGTAGTCGTTCGTCTCCGCCAGGAACAGCCCCTCCTCGCCGTCGGCACTGGCGTCCACGGCAAAGCCGTTCCGCCGCAACCAGGCGGTTACCGTCTGGCGCAAACGGAGAGAGTCTTCAACCACCAACACGCGCATGTGGACATTCAATACGCCGGACTGGATGCTTCGCAAGGAGAAGCACGCCCGTGGCACCCTTTACGGCGCCGGGGCCGCCCCGGCAGCGGCGGCCCGCTGCAGCATGTTGCGCAGGTCTTTGTCCGCCTCGCGAAACGCGGCGTTCAACAGCTTGTCGTTCAGCACGTAGTCCTGCTGCAGGTACGCCTGGGTGAGTTTGTAGCGGTTGGCGATGATCTTCAGTTCTTCGGGTGTGGGGTTTCGCGTGTTGCTCAGCCCGTCCTGGTTGAGGTCCTCGACCAGGTTGCGCTTCTGGTCGGGCGTAAGCGTCTGATCGAGCACGGCGGTGTGGAACAACTCGGCGGCCTGCTCATTTGCGCCGACGTACGTCAACGCCAACCGGGCCAGTGGCTCTTTGCTGCCGGGCTCGGTCAGGCGGCCATCCCGATAAAGCTGGGCGGCGAGCGCGACGCTTTGCTCGCCCAGGGTCTGCTGCAGGTAACGCAGCGCGCCGCGATCCACCTTGCCCTCGGCCTGCACCACCTGGACCTGCGCCGTGCCCACATAGGCGGTGTCGCCGAATCGCCGCAACAACTCGAAGAGGTAATCGCGCTCGGTCGCCGTGCCGCTGGCCAGCAGGTCGCGCGCGGTGGTCAGCGCGATGTCTCTGTACTTGCCCGGCGTCATCTCCTCCAGTACGTGGGCGAGATAGGCCACCTCCAGCCCCCGCCCAGCCCCCGCCAGCGATTCAGCCAGGATCGCCTCCGCGTCCGCCCCGCCGATCTGCCGCACCACGTCAAACAAACCGAGCCGCAGCGATGGCGGGGCCACTGCCTCGACGAGTGACCCCACGTCCCGTTTTCTTCTGCCGTCGGCGGTCTCGTAGGGCACATCCTGGCCCGAGGCCAGGAACTCCCGCAGCGCCGGCAGCGCGGCGGGCCCAGCCTGCCGGAGTTGCTCCAACAGCCCAAGCGCCTGCCGCAGTGCCCCGCCCTGGCCGGACCCCGGCGCCGGCTTAAGCACCGCCAGCTTCTTGAGCAGCTCTTGCGGGCTTGGCCCGGCCGGACGCGCCGGCAAGGGCACTGGCTCGATCCGCGGCGACTCGACGGCGACACGCGCGCCGCCGGCACGCGCCGCCTCTACTTGGGCTTCCAATTCGGCCTTCTCGGCATCCCACGCGGCACGCTGCAACTCGAACTCGCGGGCGTGGCGCGCCGCCTGGTGGTGGCCCACCAGGAGCGCACCGATGGCGAATGCCAGGCCGGCAATTAGAACCTCAAATGTGAACCGCCTCATATTCATTCATCCTGTGCAAGCGGGGCCGCTGCACGATCGCAATTACCAAGGCGGGCGCCGCAGCCCACCCAAATCCATCGTCCCCCTGCTCTATGCTGCGACACCCGCCAAAAACACTGATTGCCGTCGCGACTGTTGCCCTCTCAGTCCTCGTCCTCGTCGTCCTCGTCGTCCTCGTCGTCCTCGTCGTCTTCGTGTTCGTTGGCCTCGTCCTTGTCGTCGTCTTTGTCCTCATCGTCAGCCTCGATGGCGATGAGCTTGCCGTCTGCGGCGACCTTGACGTCCACGGTCTTGCCATCGGCCTTCTTCACCTCGGCCTCGTACACCACCGCCCCATCCTTCGCGACGCACTTCTCGACCTCGAGAATCTTGCCGCCGCCGGCGTTGTCCTTGATGGTTTGCTGCACAGCCGCCGGACAGTCAGTGAGTTTGACTTCCTGCTCTTTACTTTCCTTGTCTCCGGCGAGAACTGGGAGCGCCAGCAATATGGCTGCTGTTCCCGCCACCAGGCCGGCCCCTATTCGATTCATTATCTTCATAACTCGTTACCCGGACTGTTGGTTGCTTGTTCCAGATGCTCTGGCAGCCAGTCCACACTGCGCCGCATCGCGCCAGTCACCCGACTGACAAAACCCAATCTAGCACACGCAGATTACGGCAAGATTATCTGGCAAAGAAATCTTTGGGTGGCCTTGCGGCCGCCATTATCCCGCTGCCAGCCCCGATCTCACTTGAGGAGGAATGTCAGCAGCGGCGCGAAGATGAGTGCCGGCAGGTAATCCGTCACCTCGATCCGCTTGATCTCGAAGATCAGCAGCGCCACGCAGAATACCAGCAGTCCCCCTACGGCGTTGACCGAATCCACCAGCCCGTGCGCTTCCAGAAAGGGCCGCAGATACTGCGCGCACACCAGCGTGATCGTGCCCTGAAACGCCAGCACCGGCAGCGCCGACAGCAGCACCCCCCAGCCAAACAACAGCGCGAAGCCCATGGTGCCCAGCCCGTCCATAACTGCCTTCACCGCCAGCGGGTGATAGTATCCGCTCAAACCGTCCTGCAAGGCCCCGAGCAGGGCCAGCGGGGCGGCGCAATAGAGCGCGGCACAGGTCTTGAAGCCGTCACTCAGACGGCCAGAGTCGGCGGGGTTGGTCGCGGCGATGCGCTCCCGGGCCTCCCGGCCCAGTTGATTCGACATCTTCTGCAGGTGCAGCAACCGCCCGGTTAGTCTCCCCAGCATCAGGGCCAGCACGGCGATGAGGAGTTGCTTGAGTATTTGCCACAAGGACCCGTTGAGGCTAACCCACGTCAGGCGCAGGCCGTAAAAAACCGTGAAAACTCCGAGGGCAACCTTCAAAAAGGACTCACGCGCCGGCGAGAAAGGCTTGCGCCGCACCAGGCCGACGACGCCGCCAATCAGGATTCCCGCGACATTCAGGGCAGTGCCGATCATTCAGGAAAGGCTAAAGGCTGAAGGCTGAAGGCTAAAGGCTAAAGTCTGGGTCGGTCGGCGCCGTTCCTCATTCCGCGGCTGCCACTGGCCGGGCAACCGCCCTGAACCTCTCTCGGGGCCGCCACGCCATCCCGGCCCCAGCCGGCGCGTGCCGTGGCGCCGGCGCGTTGCGGTGGTTAAGTTACGATGGGTTTACGCTGCTCAGGAGGCTCCGCACGGATGTGTTACGAACCAGGGTGCGGTGGCGAAATGGATTGCGCCTGCCTGGTCAACGCGACACATTCAGCAACGAGCAACGCGGGACGGG
>CAZHEW010000069.1:0-11346 GCA_964531815.1 uncultured Verrucomicrobiota bacterium | reverse complement strand
GTGTAAACGAGACGCGCTAACCACTGCGCCAAGCGCCCAATATCCACCGGCAGACTATGAGGCATTAATGGGTATGGGCAAAGCGAAAAGCGAGCCGGTCAGGCTTGTTCGGTGAAAGCGGCCAGCGCCTGGTGAAGGGCGGCGACCATGCGGCGGGCTTCGGCGGGCGTGGTGCAGAAGGGGGGCATGAGGACGATCACATTGCCAACGGGACGCGTTATCACGCCGAGCCGGGCCAGCGTCTCGCACACGCGAATGCCGGCACGCTCCCGCAGGTCAAAGGGCTCGCGCGTGCGCCAGTCCCGCACCAGCTCGATGCCAGCAATCAAGCCGACCTGCCGGATGTCGCCGACGTTGGGGTGGCACCACAGGGTGTTGAGTTCATCCCGGAGGGTTTGGGCCAGATGCCGGCGAGCGCGAATGGAGGAGGCAGAGCGCAGGATTTCCAGGCTGGCAAGGCCGGCCGCCGCGCCGAGTTGGTTGGCAGTGAAGCTGTGACCGTGGAAGAAGGTCTTGAATTCATGGTATTCGCCGAGGAAGGCGTCGAAGATCGTCTGGGTGGCAAGCGTTGCGGCCATTGGCAGGTAGCCGCCGGTCAAGCCTTTGGCGAGGGCCATGAAGTCCGGTTGCACCCCTTCGTGGTGGCAGGCGAACAACGGGAGGGGACGCGTTTTCGCGAGCCCTGACCTCTGAAGATGTTTAAGCCCGCGGGGACGCTCGCCTACCCGCGGAGCGGTGCGGCCAAAGCCAGTCATTACCTCGTCTGCGATCAGCAGAGCGCCATGAGCGCGCGCGATCCCGGCGGCACGACCCAACCAGCCCGCCGGTTGCGGGATCATGCCCGCGGCCCCTTGCATCAGCGGCTCAAACACGAAGGCGGCGTAGGGATTGCCACGTTTGGCCTGGGCCGCGAACTTGCGTTCCAGCACGCCGAGGCATTCCCAATTGCACTTGCGGTAATCGCGGGCGTCGGCGCGCTCGGGCCGGGCGAGGTTGTAGCGGCACCTGTAGCAGTAAGGCGCCATGACCTTGTCGGTCTTAAAGAGCAGCCTCGAGTAAGCCTTGTGAAACAAGTCAATGTTCCCAAGAGAAACCGCCCCGATGGTGTCGCCATGGTAAGCCGCGTCCAGCGCCAGGAATCTCGGCTTCGAGCTGCGGCCCGTGCGGCGCGAGAATTCGTAGGCAAGCTTGAGGGCGACTTCCATTGCGGTCGAGCCGTCGTCGGAGAAGAAGACTTTGCGCAGCGCGGTTCGCGCGGTCTGCTTCATCCCCAACTTCCGGGGCGGAGGGGCGGCAAGTTGGACCAGCTTCGCCGCCAGCAGCGAGGCCGGCTCATTGCCGAGGCCCAGGGCCGAGCTGTGGGCGATCTTGCCTAGTTGGCGACGGATGGCGGCGTTGATCCTGGGGTGGCTGTGCCCGTGCAGGTTGGTCCAGATGGAGGAGTTAGCATCAAGGTATTCGTGCCCGTGCGCATCGCGCAACCGCGCCCCCTGGCCTTCAACGATCAAGATGGGCTCGCGCTTGAGCCAGTCGCGCATCTGCGTAAACGGATGCCACAAGTGACGGTGGTCGAGTCTGGCCAGAGGATGCATGGGGGCAGTGTCTAAGGTCCAAAGCCTACAGTCCAACGTCGAGTGACCGGAGCGCAGCGCGCAGTTGGTCGAAATCTGCCTGCGTATGGGCGGCGGTGACGGTCAGGCGGAGGCGCGCGGCGCCGCGCGCGACCGTCGGATAGCGGATAGCCGGTATGTAGATCCCCTGTTCGCGCAGCGCGGCCGCGGCCGCGACCGCTTTGGCCTCGTCGCCCACCTGAATCGGGATAATGGCGCTTCTGTGGGTTGGGGCCTGACAGTCAGACGCCGATTGGAGGCGGGCGACATTCTGCCACAGCTTGTTCCGGCGCTCCTCGCCGGCGTTCGACTGCACAACGCGCGCGCCGGCGGCGGCCGCGGCCGCGGCGGCGGGCACCGGCGCCGTGGAGAAGATGAAGGTTCGGGCGCGGTTGACCAGATAGTCCACCAGTGCCCGGGAGCCACAAATGTAGCCGCCCGCCGCGCCCATCGCTTTGCCCAACGTGCCCATCTGGACCTCGACGCGGTCGCTGACGCCGAGCTCTTCGACCAGGCCGCGGCGATGGATGCCGTAAAGCCCCGTGGCGTGAGCCTCGTCCACCATCAGCCACGCGCCGTAGCGCTCTTTCAGGGCGACGATCTCACGCAACGGCGCGTGATCGCCGTCCATCGAGAACACACTCTCTGTGACCACCAGGCCACGCGATTTGCGGGGCGGGGCTTGCGCGCTGACCCACTTGAGCTTCGCTTCAAGGTCGTCCAGGTCGTTGTGGCCAAACACGCGGAGCTTCGCGCCGCAGAGGCGCGCGGCGTCCACGATGCAGGCATGCACCAGCTTGTCGAGGATGATGAAGTCTTCTTTGCCCAGGAGAGCACAAATGGCGCCGATGGCGGCCGCGTAGCCGGTCGAAAAGCTCAGGGCAGCCTCCACGCCCTTGAGGGCCGCCAGCGCTTCGTCCAGCGCGTGATGGGGTGCGAGTGAGCCGCAGATCAGGCGTGACCCGCCGGCGCCCGCCCCGTAGCGCTCGACCGCACGGATGGCGGCCTCTCGTAAGGCCGGTTCATTGGCGAGGCCCAGGTAGTCGTTTGAAGAGAAGTTAAGCAGTGCCTTGCCGCCGATCTTGATGCGGGGCGACTGCGGTGAGTCCACCCGGCGCAGTTCACGCCACAACCCTTCCTCGCGCAGAGCAGCGAGTCGTCGGGCCATTTCCCCGTCAAAATCGTTCATCATATCAAAGCACCGCACTCCCAGCGCGCCCGCGCGCTTCCTGATGCGGCCGCGGACGGGAAGTGTGCCGAACCGCCTGCGTCCTTTGCCACTCGGGAGTCCTTCCGCAAGGCTCCGGGATCCCACCGCGCCACATCAGCCGGGCGTCGGCGCGATGACCCACTGACCATCAATCATGCTGGCAGCCACGTCCCCGGCATCATGCAGCACCCTTTCGTGAATGTCCGCAACTTTCCCGGCAAGAGGCAGCGCCACCAGATCCGCAAGACACCCCTCTGCCAGCTCCCCAATATGGCCCTTCATCCCGAGGGCGCAGGCGCCGTTCAGGGTGGCCATGCGTAAGATCCTGCGGGCTGAAAGCCAGGGCGCCTTCTTCGCCAGCGCTCGCATTTCGTCAAAGAGGCTTAGCTCGACCCGCTCGTGCCGGGCCCTGTAAATGCTGGCGAGGCTGTCGGTGCCCAGGCAAACGTTGACTCCCGCCTTCAGCAGGCGGCGCAACGGAAAAGGATCGTGACGGAAATAGGAATGACAGCGCGGACAATGGACCACATGCACGCTGTGCCGGGCCAGCAGGTGCGCGTCGTGCCTCCCCAGATAGTTCGCATGCACGGCCAGCAAGCGGCTGCTGAGCACGCCGCAGCGTTGCAGGTGCTGGACGGGTGAGCCCCGGCCGCAGTCAGACATGTCGCGCCCGCTGCGCTGCAACCAGTCGTGCATTTCCCCCCGCCCGCGTGCGAACATTTCGTATTCCGGCGCGGATTCAGCCACGTGCGTCGCCAGGCGCCACTTGCGCCGGCGCGCCATCCGCGCGCTCAAGCGCAATAACTCGGGCACGGTTGAGTACGGCGCATGGGGCGAGAGACCGCCGCGACAGCGGCAGTGCTTGAGCGAATCAAGCCGCGCGACGGCCTCCTGCACAATATCGGGCGGCCTGCGATGGCCTTTCATGCCAATCATCTCCAAAAAGGAGAAAACCCGCAGCGGCGTCGCGGCCCAGACTTCCGGCAGCAGTTGCGGCACCGCCTCAATGTCGGCCACGGTCGTCGTGCCGGTGCGCGCCAGCATCTCCGCGCCCGCCACCCATGACGCGACGTAGTCAGCGCGACTCCATCCGGCCTTGGCTGCGGTGATCAGTCTCAGCCAGTCGCTGAACGTCTTGGGCGGCGGCAACTGGCCCGCCATGTCGGTGTAATCCAGGTGTGCGTGCGCGTTGACCAGGCCAGGCATGAGCACCGCCGCGCCCAGGTCCACGACCCGTTTCGGCGCGCGGGCCGAGAAGTCACGCCAGCGTCCAACGGCGGCAATGCGCCGGCCTGCAATCAGAACAGCCCCATCGGTTAGAGGCGGCCGGGCAACTGGCAGGACCAGCCGCGCGCGGAGCAGCAGGGGTGACTTGGCAGTATTGCGTGTTGCGTGCTGACGTTCGCAGGGCTGAGCCTGGCGCAACGCCGTCATCCATCTACGGGCCATCAACTCTGGCTCTTTCGCAACTGGGCCTCAGAATGAGGTGTCCTGGCGTTGGCGCTTGCCGCGGGCGGCCACCTTATGTTTGCGGGCCTTGTATTTGCTGCGCCGCTTGCGGATTTGCTGCTCGATCTTCTTGGCGACCAGGTCAATGGCCGTGTAGAGATCATTCTCGACGTCTTCGGCAAACAGGTCCGGCCCCGGTACCTCCAACCGCACGGAGCAGGAAAACTGCCGCTCAGGCGCCTTGGTCTTGTCGTGCTCAATTGTCACGCGCGCACTAATGGCAAAGCGGTCGAGGCGCTCCAATTTGCCAATCTGGCTGAAAATATGCTCTTCGATGGCCTTGGACAAAGTCACGTTGTGCGTCGTAATGATCAAGTTCATGCCGACACAATGCCGCCAGCCGGGAATAAAATCCAGCGAAACTATTCACTTGCCGTCTCCAAACGAAACCGCGTCCGCGGGCGCGAAGGCTTGAACCCCCGCGGGGTTTCCGGTACATCTCCCGCGTGCCAACCAAAGTTATCGCCGTCGCCAACCAAAAAGGCGGCGTCGGCAAGACGACCACAGCGGTCAACCTGGCCGCCTGTGTCGCCGCGGTCGGCCGGCGAGTGCTGCTCTTCGACCTCGATCCGCAGGCCAATGCCACCAGCGGGGTCGGGTTGGAGAAGACGCCGGCCGCCAGCGCCTACCTGGCGCTGCTGGGCCAGGGCAGCCTGGCTGACAAGATCCTGAACACGCCGTTCGAGCGGCTGGCGATCATCCCCAGCGAGGTTGATTTGTGCGGCGCGGACATCGAGCTGGCGCGCTCGGACAACCATCTGCAGCGCGTCAGCCAGGCCTTGCGGCCCGTGCTTGAATCACAGCGGTTCGACGTGGTCTTGGTGGATTGTCCGCCCTCCCTGGGCATTCTTACGCTCAATGCCTTTGCCGCCGCGGACGGCGTGCTCGTGCCGCTCCAGTGCGAATACTATGCTCTCGAAGGCATCTCGATGCTCAACCGCATCCTGTCCCAGTTGCATGACAACCGCGTGAATCCCCGCCTGGAGCTGACGGGCGTGGTCATGACCATGTACGACAGCCGCACCAAGCTTTCACAGCAGGTCGTCAGCGAAGTGCGCCAGCATTTCGGCGAACGGGTTTTCGAGACCATGATTCCGCGCACCACACGGCTGGCGGAGGCCCCGAGTTTCGGCAAACCCATCATCCACTACGACAAGTACTGCGCCGGCGCCGCGGCATACGAGCTGCTGGCCCAGGAGTTCCTAACGCGATTGGAGGAGGGGAGCGAGCCAAAGCCTCAACACAGTTAACCCGCTTGAACAAGTGAGTGAGCTCCGGATCGGAGCAGTCACGCCTGGCAACATGAGCAACAAAGTTAAATGGGGAGTAATCGGTTGCGGCGGCATCGCAGCCCGACGCACCATCCCGGAATTCAAAAAGATGGCCGCCAACGCTGAGCTGGTCTCAGTGATGGACACCAACGCGCAGCGTGCCAAAGAAGTCGCCGCCCAATTCGGCGTGCCGCACGCCTGCGCCACCGAGGCTGAACTGCTCGCGCGAGACCTGCAGGCGGTCTATATCGCCTCGCCCCCCAACGCCCATTGCCGCCAGACGGTGCAGGCCGCCCAGGCGGGGAAACATGTGCTCTGCGAAAAGCCCATCGCCGTCAGTACTGACGAGGTGGACCAAATGGAGGCCGCCTGCGTCCAAAGCGGCGTGAAGTTCATGCTCGCCTGGTGCATGCGGCAGAACGTCTATCACCAGAAAGCGCGCGAGTTGGTGCAATCCGGCGCGCTCGGCAGGATGGTCATGGGCCGCGCGCAGCTTACCTGCTGGTATCCGCCCATTCCCGGTGCCTGGCGGCAGGACATCGCCATCAGCCACGGCGGCGCGTTGCTGGACATGGGCACCCATTGTCTCGACCTCCTGGAATGGATCCTCGGCTCGCCCATCGTCGAGGTGGCCGGCTTTACGGACCTGCTCGTCCACCAATACGCCACGCGCATCGAGGACACCTCGACCATCCTCGTTCGCTTCTGCAACGGCGCCCACGGCATTATTGACAACTACTTCAATATCCCCGACGCCGCCGCGCAAAATGCGCTCGAACTCTTCGGCACGAAGGGCTCTATCATTGCCCGCGGCACCATCGGCCAGGAACCGACCGGCCAGATGTTCAGCATCCTGCAGCCCCGGGAAACCGGCTACGATGCCGGCCAGGCGCGCGATGCCCAGCCCAACCGCCAGGAATACAACCTCGGAGGCATCGGCATCTATGGGCAGATGATAACCTTGTTCACCGACTGCATCCTTAAGAGCCGCCAGCCGCCGGCTTCGTTGGCCGATGGCCGCCACTCGGTCAAGGTTGTCAACGCCATCTACCAGGCCGCCCGCGAACGGCGGGTGGTCGAGGTCGCCGCCTGACCACTGAGTTCCGTCCTCACCCGTTGAAGGTGGTCGAGGTGCTCAGCAAACAGCGGCAGTAGGGGCACCAGAAGGTGGTGAAGCTCGTCAGCCACCCCCGCCGTCTGAACTTGAGTTCCCGCAATTCCTTCTTGCAATACGGGCAAAGGGGCCATTCGTCCTGCCCAGCTTCCGTGTAGGTGAGTCTGGCTTTCATTCTTATTCCCGGGTTAACGGTTGAACGGACCATAGTCTGCCCCAGGTAAGCGGGCCATTATAAACCATCGTCAGCATTGGAACTGGCGCGAAATCGCATCTTGCGCGCCCGCTAAAGTGGCCTGTGGCAGTCGGTTCCTGCCAATGCACAGGAATCCTGCTCCCTGAGGAGAGCCGCCAGGCACGCCCGGCAAAGACTCCAGGAGGCAAAAAGGAGGCGCAAAGCTTGAGGAAACTGCCGCGTTCCCACCAGGCTTTGGTGCCATGTACAAGGGGTGTACAGGGGATGCTCACCGGCTGTACAAGGCAAAACCCTGTGTGCACCCGGCGAACACCCGGTGTACACCCCTTGTACACGACGGCAGGGGCCGGTGGAAGGGGGGGCGATGACGGGGAGGATTGTGGCACCGGAGGATTCGTTGACGGGATTCCTGCTTGCCCGCCCCGCCGGGGTTTAACCTCATGCCTGCCTTTGCAGGAAGCCGGGAGTTGTCACCCTGCGGCATTGGGCGCGGATTGGACTTGAATGGAGTGCGTGGCGTGGTAGGATACCAACGTGCCGGAATGGGCATGTGGTCCGAGCAACCGGTGAAAGCAGCGTTTCGGCCGATGTGAAGTTGTGTCGCAGAATCAACGCGTGGTGGAGTTCGCAGGGCGAAGCAGCCTTACACAGGACTGCCTTCTTCCACAAGCAAGGCTGCGCGGCGATCGGGGCGGGTTAAGGCCATGGGCACGAGCACTCCAACCCCGAGGCCGACCTTGAATCGCCTGGCACTGGTGGGGGTGGCGCTGGTTGGCTTGCTCGTCTTCTATGCCTGGAGGGTTGTCCGGCACTCTCATTCAGTCCAAAGCACCTCACGTGTGGAGCAGGGGGGGCGTGCGCGGAGCACCGTGGAACTGCGGCGGGACGCCCAGCCCGCAGCCGCCGGACGGGCAGGCAGGTTCGAGACGACGGGGCGGCTGAGTGTCCAGCGGGTTTTGAAGTATGGCTCCGGGGAGGGGGAGCTTGGCCTCGTGCTGGGGCGGGACCAGCCGCCGGTTGGGCCGGAATCGTTTGCGGTGGCCAGGGACGGAAGCATTCTGGTGACGGATGTAGTCAACCAGCGGGTTGTCGTCTATTCGAGCGAAGGAGCCTACCGGCGCAGTATTGATCTTCCCGGGTTCGCTCTGGGGGATGTCATCATGGACAAGCAGGACAGAATGTATGTCTATGACCAAGTGCGCCGCGCGCTCCACCAGTTTGACACCGACGGGACCCAGCGCAGCCGGCTCGAATTGAACCCGAAGGACATTGACACGCGGGGCTACTTCCATATTGCCGGCAACGCGGTTTATTTTGCCGATGCCGCCGCGCGCGATGTGCTCGTGGCTACCGTGCAGGATGGGCTGCTGGTGCCGCCCGACGAGTCAACGGAGCGCCAGGCGCCGGGCATCCACGCCGAGAGTGGCCGCATTTATTCGCTTTCGCTGGAAAAAGGCCAATCCGCGCGGCTGGAGGTTTGGGATCCGCCCGAGGCCTTGTCTGATGGCAGGTCCCTTGAGATTTCTTTGCCGGGCATTGTGTCCGCGAGGTTTTTGGGCGAAGACGACACGCAGCGATTCTATGTCCAGACCGAGCGGCTGGAGGGAGACCGGGTTGTTCTGGAGGTGCTGATGTTCAGTGCCGCGGGGGAGCGACTGGCGGTCACGCTCATGCCGGAGAACGATTACGCCATCTGGACCGCCAAGCTGGTGAGTGTGCGGGGGGATGGGACCCTCGTCCAGTTCCTGCCCCAGCAAGAGCAGGCCCGGCTAAACCTGTTTGCAGACTGACCGACTATGCCAATGAAGACTATGAATATGAAGCTGCTGGTGATCGGGATTGCGCCGCTCATGCTGCCGTGCGCGGCACCGGCGTGGACGGGCGACACGTGGGCGCCGATCAGCCGCGCGACTATCCAGGCGAATGCGGACTTGATGATTGACTCGACCTGGACACCAAAGAACACCTTCACCAACTGGGAGTACGGCAGCACCTACTATACTTACACCAAAGGTGTTACTTACACCGGCGTGGCTTACAGCCAGCATAATCCACAGGAGAACTGGCCGGAGTTTTGCAGCTACGTCACCAATGCCAGCGGTGGCACCACCTACTACGGCAACGACTGCTCCGGCTTCGCCAGCATCTGCTGGCGGCTGCCGGGGCGCAAGACCACCTATTACTTCGAGAGCCAACTCGGTACTTATTGGACCAGTCTAGGCGCGACGGGCACCGCCGCCACCGCCTCCCTCCTGCTGGGCGATGCTCTCAATTCCGCGTCTGACCACATCGTCCTGTTTCTGAACTACGAAGCTACCGGGGTTCGCACAATGGAGCAAACTCCCTACCATGCCCAGCGCAAGCTGCGTGACTACAGCTTTTTGGGAACCTACCGCCCGATTCGCCGGCTCGATGTTACCGACGCGCCAATTCTTTCGGGGGGTGAAGTGAGCCGGGTGGCAGACACGGGCGGCGCGGTGAGTTTGAGCGTTGCGGCCAGCGGCATGGCGCCCTTGAGCTACCGCTGGCAGTTCAACGGGACTCCTGTGGCGGGGGCGACGACGAGCCGGTTGACGTTCGGCGCGGCGCAACTGACCAACGCGGGCAATTACGTGTGTGTGGTTACCAACGCTTACGGGAGCGTGACGAGCCGCGTGATGACGCTGACGGTGTATTCGGCGCAGCGGACAGTTTTTCTGGACGACTTCGAGACCAATAGCGCAGCGCGGTGGCGGGTCAACAAGAGTTCGACCGATACGCGGGTGACATTCCATTACGACTACGCGGGGATGGGGATTCCCGCGGCGCCGCATTCCGCGGGCGGGACGACGCGGGGGGTGCGGATGGAGGCGAACATGGCGGCGGGGGCGACGGCGGCCTTGTCGTTGTCTCCGTTGGGCCAGAGTTTTGCTGGGGATTACCGGGTGCGGTTTGACCTGTGGCTGAATGCGAACGGGCCGTTTCCGGAGGGCGGCACGGGTTCGTCGCAGCACGCGACGGCGGGGGTTGGGACGGTGGGCAACCGGGCGCAATGGACAGGGAGTGGGAGCACGGCGGATGGGTATTGGTTTGCGGTGGACGGGGAGGGGCAGGCGGGAGACACCTCGACGGCTTCGGGGGATTATTGTGCTTGTGCAGGGACATTACTGCAGAGTGCAGACAGCGGGGTATATGCGGCTGGGACGGAATCAAACGCCAAGGGCAATCTGCATGCCTACTATGTAGGGGCGTTTCCGGGTGGGGCGACAGCGCCGGCGTTGCAGCAGGCCAGTTATGTGCAGCAGACGGGGGCCCTGGCGAGCGGAGCGCCGGGTTTTGTGTGGCGTGAGGTGGTGGTGGCACGGCGCGGGAATGCGGTGGACTGGGCGATAGACGGGATCCGGTTGGCGACGATAACCAACGCGACGTTCAGCGGGAGCAACGTATTTGTGGGGTATTGGGACATGTTCACGTCGCTTACTGACAACACGAATTTGAGCTTCGGATTGGTGGACAATGTGCGGGTGGAGGTGCCGATCACGGTGCCAGTCATTACGCTGGCGCCGCAGAGCCAGACGGTGATAGCGGGCCAAAGTGTGGCGCTGACGGTGGCCGCGTTGGGAATGGCTCCGTTGAGCTACCAATGGCGGTTTGCCGGCACGGACCTGGCCGGTGCCACCGGCACCAGCCTGGTCCTGGCCAGTGTGACGACCAACCAATCCGGGCCTTACACGGTGGTGGTAACCAACGCCTATGGCGCCGTGACCAGCCAGGCCGCCACGCTGACAGTGAATCCGGCCTTTCCGGCGGGTGATTGGCGGCAGCTCTGGAGCCTGGCGCCGGGAGCACGGCCTTACCTCACCACCAATGCTTTGCCGTATGAACGTGGGATGGCCTGCAACCCGTTGACGCGGCGGTTGGTGTTGGTGAGCCGCAACGGTCCGAAGGTCTATGTGCTGGACGCCGACACGGGTGAGGATGCGGGCGAACTGAGCGTGAGTGGAGTGTCGGGCGGTACCTACTCGCTGCTGATGGTTGGAGTGGCCGACGATGGCGTCGTCTATGCGGGCAACCTCACTACCGCCGGTTCGACCACGGCCTTCACGCTCTACCGCTGGGCCAGCGCCGCGCCGGGCACGGAGCCAACCGTGGCTTACTCGGGCGATCCCGGCGCGGGCAACAGTCAGCGTTGGGGCGACACGCTCGATGTGCGCGGCGCGGGCTTGGATACTCAGGTCATCCTCGCCTCGCGCGCGGGCAACGTCGTCGCGGTGCTGACGACGGCGAACGGGACGAGCTTTGCCTCGAAACTGATTACGGTGGCCGACGCGCCTGCGGGCGCCTTTGGGCTAGGGCTGGCTTTTGGCGCGGGCAACACGTTCTGGGGCAAGGCAACCTCACAGAACCTGAGGCAGGTGGCCTTTAACCTGGCGGCGGGCACCGGGACGACTGTTCGC
>CAZHEW010000068.1:0-11364 GCA_964531815.1 uncultured Verrucomicrobiota bacterium | reverse complement strand
TGCTACAGCCATCCCAGCATTCGCACGCCCAACCTTGACCGCATGGCCGCCGAGGGGATGCGCTTCACGGATTTCTACGTCGCCGCTTGCGTCTGCACGCCGAGCCGCGCGGCGCTGCTGACCGGCCGGCTGCCCATTCGCAGCGGCATGTCCGGTGATTTGCAGCACCGGGTGCAGAACCGGAATTCACCAGGCGGTTTGCCGCCGGAAGAAATCACCATCGCGCGAGCCCTGAAGGGGAAGGGTTACGCGACGCAGTGCGTCGGCAAATGGCATCTCGGCCACCACCCGCAGAACCTGCCCACCCGCCACGGCTTCGATGGCTTCTATGGCTTGCGCTGGTCCAACGACATGGAGCCGGCGCGGGGCATTCCCAAGGGCGCTTCGGCCCGCCTTCACCCCAAACCCGAGTGGTGGAATTGCACGTTGATGCGCAACGACCAGCCCATCGAGCAGCCGGCCGATCTGAGCACCCTGACCCGGCGCTACACCGAAGAGGCGGTGCGCTTCATTCAGCAGAACCGCAAGAGGCCTTTCTTCCTCTACTTCGCGCACACCTACCCGCATATCCCGCTGTTTGCCTCAAAGCCGTTCCAGAACACCAGCCCGCGCGGCCTGTATGGGGACGTGGTCGAAGAGCTCGACTGGAGCGTCGGCCAGGTGCTCGATTCGCTGCGCAAACAGGGCTTGGACAAGAATACGCTCGTCTTCTTCACGAGCGACAACGGGCCGTGGCTGGTCAAAGACCTCGTCGGCGGCTGCGCGGGCCTCCTGCAAGGGGGCAAGGGCAGCACATGGGAAGGGGGAATGCGCGAGCCGGGCATTGCCTGGTGGCCGGGCAGGATCAAGGCCGGCACCGTCAATCGCGAGCTGGCTTGCTCGATGGACCTGTTCAACACCTGCCTCACCCTGGCCGGGGCGCCCATTCCCTCCGACCGCATCATTGACGGCGTGGATATGACCCCGATGCTGTTGGGCAAAGGCCCCAGCCGGCGCAATATGGTCATCTACTACAACGGCGACGAGGTCTATGCCCTGCGCAAGGGACCTTACAAAGCGCACTTCGCCACCTATTCCGGCTATGGCCAGGAAGCGCCCGCGAACCACAACCCGCCGCTGCTGTTTCATCTGCCCAACGATCCGGGGGAACGCTTTGACATCGCCGCCGATCACCCCGATGTCGTCGCCGACATCAGGCGGGAGTTGGAGAAATACCATGCAACCCTGGTGCCCGGAAAACGGCAGTATTGAACCGGCCCATGCAACCGCGACTTGGGGCTTGGACCCACACCGCAATTGCGGGCTTGAACTCGCGCGCTTCAGGCTGTATTAGATTTTGCAGCAGGCATGACACGTGACATTTTACAATCGGACGTCGAGTTTGCCATTCGGCTCACGAACGAGAACCTTGCCGAGGCTGAGATCATCCAGGCGTTGGTTCGTCGTGGCATTGACCCGGCCAAAGCGGCCGAACTGGTGAACGACCTGCGCGCCGGCAAACCGGTCTCCTTTGACTCAACCGCGGCGCTGGAGTTCACGCCGCGGCGGCGGTCGCGGTCTCGGAGCAGTTCGTTCGGGACGCAGGAGAAACCTTCCCCGAGTTCCGCGAGAACAACCTCCCGCCGTGAGCGGCCCTCCCCTTCAGCCGCACCGCGCGGCAAATCCTCGCTTTTCTGGAAGCTGCTTGCCGCCCTGGTTGTTCTGGCCCTCCTGGTGGTCGGCCTTGTCGTCATGGTCCGCCATCAGAACAACACCATCCCCCGCCCGCCATCAGAAGCTGCGGCCGGGATGCCGCAGGACAATCAGACGCCCGCCGGGACGCCAGGGAACGCCGCCAGAACTGAGCCAGCCAACTCCGCCGCGCAATTGGTGCTGGAACTGCAACCGGACGGCCTTTACCTCAGCGGCAGGAACGTCACGCGCGAGAACCTCCTGCCCGCTGTCGTCAAACTGCTGGGCGCTCCGAGCCGCACGAACCGGGTCGCGCAGACCGGGGCGATCATTTACGCCTACGACCGCCAGGGGCTCTTGATCTACACCCAACCGGGAGGCGGGACGACCGGCATCGTGCTGGATTGCGAAGCCACCGGCGGCAACGCCGGCACCTCCGCTGCGTTTGCCGGCCAACTCAAGGTGGAAGACACCGTGATCAGCCCGGACACGGATTCGCAAACGCTCACGGCCATCAAGAAGCTCCCTCTGAACCGCCGCGGGCGCACGAGCAATGTCCTGACCGGGCGTTACGGCAGCTTCGAGCTGGTCTTCGCCTACGTCAGGTCCAACCAGCGCCTTAGCCTGATCGAGATTGACCTGAAGTAGCCGCCGCCCGCCGGTTCGGCTGGCGCACATCGCAATGTGCGCTATGCTTAAAGGCGGGCTTGCCGGCACCAAGGCAGCCGCTTTCAACAAATGCGATGCAACTGAAGTTTGACTGGCTGATTGTTCTCGAGAATCTGCGACGGGGAATCATGGTCACGGATGCGGCCTTAACCGATCCGGCGGGCCCGCGCATCCTCTATGTCAACCGCGCCTGGATGAACATTACCGGGTATGACCGCGCTGACATCCGCGGCAAGACCCCGCGCATCCTGCAGGGCAAACACACCGACCGGAACCTGCTGCGCGCGCTCAAGACCAGACTCCTCAATCGCGAGGTGTTCCACGGCCAGACCTGGAATTACCGCAAGAGCGGCCAGCCGTTCCTGATGAACTGGTATTCCTACGCGATCTACGGCGACCGCGGCAAACCGATCTACTACGTCGCGGAACAGGAAGACGCCACTGAAATGGAAACGCTCCGCATGAGGCAACGGCTGCTGCTTAATCCGGTGGACCCCGAGGCGAACAGGTTCCTTGCGGTCCTGGCGGAATACAAATCCGCCCACAAGGCGGCCCGGTAGGCCGCTTCAATAGCTCGCCCGGTCGAGCCGCACTTTGTCGCGGAAGATCCAGTAAATGCTGGCCGTGTAGGCCACCACCAGCGGCATCCCTATCAACGCAATCGTCAGCATAATCCCCAGCGTCCGCGGCGAGGAGGCGGCATTGTAGATGGTCAGGCTGTGAGCCGGCACCGGGTTGCTCACCACCAGGTTGGGAAACATCTCCAGGCCGAACAGCCCCATCAGGGTAAGCATCACGGCGCAGGAGGACAGAAACGCCCGCCAGTCCCGCCCCCGGCGAATCTCGCGCGGGATGTTGGCAACCGCCAGCAGGTTCGCCACCACGATGCTGAACAGCCACGGATTGGCCCGCACCCGCGCCGTCATGTTCGGAACGTAAACCAGCGTCACGAGCGTCGTGACCGCGCAGCAGACAACCAGGAAGATGATGCAGCGGTTGATCCAGCGGCGCAGCTTGTCGTGGAGCGCCCCCTCGGTTTTCATCAGGGCGTAAATCGCGCCGTGCGTCATGAACAACGCCACTGTGGTCACGCCCAGCAGCAGCGGGTAGGGACGCAGCAGGCTCCAGAAAGTGCCGGCGAATTCCCCCCGGGCGTCAATCGGAATGCCCCAGGCGATGTTGCCGATTGCCACCCCGATCAGCAGGCTCGACAGGAGACTCCCCGCGCTGAAGCCGATGTCCCACATCTGCCGCCACCAGCGCATCGGCCGCTTGCTGCGGAACTCGATCGCCACCGCCCGGAAAATCAGCGCCACCAGCAGCAGCACAAACGCCAGGTAAAAACCCGAGAACACCGTCGCATACACGTTCGGAAACGCCGCGAACAGCGCCCCGCCGCCCGTCACCAGCCACACCTCGTTGCCGTCCCACACCGGGCCGATGGCGTTGAGCATCACCCGCCGCTCCTCATCTGTCCGGGTGAACAGATGCAGCGCCCCCACACCCAAATCGAATCCGTCGAGCATCGCGTAACCCGTAAAGAGCACGCCCACCAGGACGAACCAAACAGCGTTAAGATCAAGCCCCTCGAAGCTCATACCCCGCGCCAGTCAGCGCAACTCCTGCAAAGTGTCCTGCAACTCATGCCATTCATTTAGCCCTCGCGCCGCGGCATCGCCAGCTTGCCGCTCGGCATCAGATCCGCCGCGTCCGGCCCGTGCTGGATCTTGTCGTTAAGCAGATAAATAAACACCGCGAAAAGCAGCAGGTAAACGGCGCTGAACAGGGCAATGGACGTCAGCACTGTGTTGGCCTTTACCACCGCCGACAGCCCGTCCGACGTCCGCAGCAGCCCATAGACCAGCCACGGCTGCCGCCCCACCTCGGCGGCGAACCAGCCGGTCTGGTTGGCGATCTGCGGCCCCAGCACCGAGAGCGTCAGCAACCACAGCAACCAGCGACGTTTGGGCAGCGACCCACCCCAAAAACACGCCAGGCCCAGCCCCGCCAGCACAATCATCCCGAACCCCACTCCCACCATGATATGGTAAAACTGGAAGGACAAGTTCACCGGCGGACGGTCCTCCGGCTTGAACTCGCGCAAGCCCCGCACTGGTTTGCTCGCATCCCCATAGGTCAGGTAACTCAGCGCGCCCGGAATCCCCACCCCGCCCCGGACCGCCTCCGCCCGCTCGTCCACCCACCCGAACAGCGTCAACGGCGCGTGGGGCATCGTGTCGTAGAGCCCCTCGAAGGCTGCCAGTTTTGCCGGCTGGTTCTGCGCCACCCCCGCCGCGCTGCTGTGGCCGCTCAACAGTTGCAGCAGCGAGGCCGCCATCCCCGCCAACAGCCCGACCCGCAGCGACGCCCGCGCAAACTCCTCGTGGCGCTTCCTGAGCATGTACCACGCGCTCACGCTCACCACCAGAAACGCCCCCGCCTGCCACGCCCCGCACAGCACATGCATCAGCCGGTCCATGGATGAGGGGTTGAACACCATCTGCCAGAAATCCGTGATCTCCGCCCGCGCCCGCAACCCCTCCCCAACAATGTGAAATCCGGCCGGCGTCTGCATCCACGAGTTCGCCACCACAATCCAGACCGCGCTGAAATGCGCCCCCAGGCACACCATGCACGTGGCGAAGAAATGCACCCCGGGGCTGACGCGGTCCCAGCCGAACAACAGCAGCGCCAGAAAACCCGACTCCAGGAAGAACGCAAAAATGCCCTCCGCCGCCAACGCGCTGCCGAACACGTCGCCCACGTACCGCGAGTAAGTCGCCCAGTTCGTGCCGAACTCGAACTCCAGCACGATGCCCGTCGCCACGCCAATGGCGAACGTCAGCGCGAACACCCGGGTCCAAAACCGCGCCATCTGGTGGTAAAGCGGGTTGCGGGTCTGGAGCCAGATCGCCTCGATGATCACCAGCAGCAGCCCCAGCCCGATGCTCAGCGGGGGAAACAGGTAATGGAACGCCGTTGTCAGCGCAAACTGGATCCGAGAAAGCAGCAACACGTCCATAACCGCCGCCATCAATAGCAGTCCGCCGCGCCCCGAGTCAAGCCGCGCCGCTCCAGCCGCGCCGCTCCGGCTGGACGACGATCGAGGTCGGATGTTCGCGGACCTCACGCACCAGAGTCATCGGCATGCATGCAGCATCGCCCCGACTCAGAATGTCTGTGTCCCGGCCGGTTTGGGCCTGGCCGAGCCAGGGACGCAATCCGGACCAGCCGCCCCGGCCGCAGCCTCACCGTAACCTCACCGCAGCGGCTTCGTTCTGGAGGTGCTGCGGTATTGGGACGGGGGGACCCGCCCCCGACGGATTCTGAGGCTGTGAGGAATCTCTCTGATGCCACCCCAAAGGCTGTATTATTGAGGAACCTCGCCTTTTCTGTCGCAAGGCTGGTGGCAACCGGACGAGCCTAACTCAATTCTGCCGGGCCAGGAGCTCCTGGCTTGGCAAATAGCTGCCATTGCCGCAGTTGCAAGCTGATACCCCCGTAGTAGCTCCGTTCTACCTCCGTTCTACCTCCGTCTCTGGAACGGACCTGCTACGGAGGTAGAACGGAGGTAGAACGGAGGTAGCACAGAGGTACTGGCCCCAAGGGGGCGATTCTGGCCGCCTTCTTCTCGCTGGGGCTCGTCCCCAGCGTTCACAGTGGACTGTGGATGATGCCGGATCTCGCGCTGCAAAGACTGTCGGCGACTCGCGTGGTGGCGAGCGGACCGCGGCACTTGGGCCGGTCAGGCCGGGCTTTTGAGCGGCGGGCGGTAGTCGTAGCGCAGGAACTTGTTGGCGGCGGAGTTGTTCGTGAACTTCTCGGTCTTCGCGTCCCATTCCAGATATGCCCTGGTCTGCATGGCAATGTTGGCGATGAGCGTGGTGCTGGTGCTCCGGTGGGCGCTTTCAATGTCCGAGTTGCAGACCGCCCGGCTCTTGACGCAGTCGAGGAAGTTGCGGGCGTGGTCGGCGGTATCCGCGCGGCCGATCTGCTGCTTTGCCTGGATTACCGGCGCTTCACCGGTGCGCCAGCCGCGTTCGGCGCTGCGATTGGTGGGCGAGCGGCGGGGGAACTCATTGGGCGTGACGGCCTCCGGCACGACTTCCCAGCCGTTGCTTTTCATGTAGAGCGTGCCTTTGGTGCCGCGGAACTCGATCTCACACGGCTTGGCCGCGGCGCCAGCGCCGTTGGCATTGAACTGGGTGTAGCTGACGAGTGTATCACCCGGATAATGCCAGAGCGCTTCCATGGTGTCCGGCACGTCGCGGTTGTCCTCGATGGCGAACCGGCCGCCCATGCCCGCAACCGCCAGCGGGGCATCCTGCCCGAGGGCCCAATGGATCAGGTCGAGGTAATGGATGCCGTTGTTGGTGATCTGGCCGCCACTGTAGTCGAAGAACCAGCGGAACTGGTAGGGGCCGCGATTCCGGTTGTAGGGCACCTTGCGCGCCGGCCCAAGCCATGCTTCCCAGTCCAGGCCGGGCGGCGGCTGGCTGTCGGGCGGGTTGCCGATGCCCTTTGGCCATTCGTTCTGAATGTGGAAGGTGCGCACTCCAGTGACTTTGCCCAGCCCGCCGCCGCGGATGAACTCCGCCATGTCGCGGAACAGGGCGCCGGAGCGACGGTGCAGACCCGACTGGCACACGCGCTGGTGCCGTTTGACCGCCTGGACCATCGCCCGCCCTTCGGCGACACGCAGTGAGGTCGGCTTCTCGATATACACGTCCTTTCCGGCCTGGCAGGCCTGGATGGTTTGCAGCGCGTGCCAGTGGTCGGGGGTGGAGATGACCACTGCGTCCAGGTCCTTGAGTTCGAGCAGCCGGCGGTAGTCTCTGAACCGCTTGGGGCTGGTGCCGGCCTTTTGGGCGGCGAAGTCGAGGTATGGCTCGTAGATGTCGCAGACCGCCACGACTTCCGCGTCCCGCTGCTTCAGGAAGGCATCCAGCACCTGGTCGCCGCGGTTGCCGACGCCGATGAAGCCGAGCCGCACGCGGTCGTTGGCGCCGAATACGCGGAAGGAGGAGAAGGCAGCCGTAGTGCTGACAGCGGCGAGCGTCCGGGCAAACTCCCGGCGGGTGATGGGTTTCATGGGGATTGCGTCTGGCATAGTGCGGGTGTTGATTGTTGGAGGTGGCACGGGTTACTCGAGCCGGGAGAATACGACCTCGTAGGTCGCTTGCTGGGCGGCCTGGAAGTACTGCCCGACCAACTGGTCGGTTTGCGCGTTGTGCTCCAGCGTATAGGTGCAGCCGGGATAACCCGTGTCGTTGAGTTCGACGACGATCTTGCTGGTTCCCTTGTCGCGCCAGGCGGCGGCGCGGGACACGTTGATCGGGTCAGGGTTGTAATACGCGACATCCGCCTTGCCGCTGGCATCAATGCCCTTGATCTCCAGCACGTAGCCGCCGTCCGGCCGCTCCCATTTGCCCGCCAGCTTCGCGAGCTCCGGCGACATCGCCGCGGCAGACGGCGCCGCATTGGTCTGCGGGGCTGGCGGCGCCGGCGGCGGTTCGGTTTTGGGGCCGCAGGAAACCAGCAGGCTGCAAAGCGCGACCAGGCCGAAGGCAGTCGGGAGACGGAGGCGGGGGGCGAGCCCAACACGGGCTGACCAGGGAACGGCAGGCAGGCAGCCCGGCGCGGTTCGGCATTCGCAGGATTTCATAATGTCGGGAAGAGCATAGCCGCTGGGGCGCAGCGCCTCAACCTTCAATCCGCGCCGGGGCTCTTGACTTTGCCGCGGTGCGACTTGACTCTGGTCCTTGGCTATGAGCTCCGCGCTGAGTCGCGCCAACGGTCCCTTGCGGGCGAGGGCACGTCGCCGAATGCGGCGGTGCTGTTCAATCCCGCGCTCATGCGGGCGCTTCTGGAGGGGGTGAGCGGAGCGGAGTTTGCCGCGCGCGATGGCCCAAAGCGCATGGGAATTGAGCCGCGGCGGATGTTGGGCTACCTCACCGGACCGCCGCAGGCTGACCGGTCTCCAACCCCATAGGCCGGATTTCTCGTGCCGCTCCCTTGCGACCGGAGATATTGCGCCAGGGCGCGGGCGAGATCATGGCCGAAGGCGCGCGCATTCTCGGCGGTGACGGTCGTTTCCCCGACGTTCGCATAGGGAATCTCGATGCTTGTGCCGGCGCGGATGTTCGGCTGCGCGGCCGTCCAGCGCCCGAAGGTTCGCGGCGGTCCCTGGAGTTTGTTCCACGCCTGGCCATAGGGAAGGTTATCCGCAAGCCGATAGTGAAGCGGGCCGCGCTGCGCCGCCTCAAGCACCCGGGCAAACTCACCCACCCGCGCCCAGTTCTCCTCCTCCGGCCCGCCCACGAAGTAAATACTCTCGTTGTGCGCGCCGCGAATGTAGGGGCAGTGCATATCCAGCGCCAGAGCGACGTTCCGGGAACCGAGCCGGCCGGTGATCAACTCCCGCACCGCCCGCACGGACGCGTAAAAACTCTCGCCATGATAGTCGCGGTTGTGATCGTGCGGCCTGCGATTCTTCCCCTGGTCGCCCGCTTCGACCCCATCCTTGTCCATGAACGGCACCACGAAGAACTCCACCTGCTCGCGCAGCGGACGGACTTCCTCGGCGTCGAGCACCGCCTCCATGAGGCCTTCCAGGCTGTAGCTGGCGATCATCTCGCAGGCGTGATGACGGCACGCAAGGACGACGCATTGTTCGGCCTTCCCATCAAGCCGGCCCAGCCGCAACAGTTCCACCCGGCGCCCTTTGGCCGTCTGGCAGAGCGTTTCCACCTTCAGATTGCGGTGGCGGCGATGGCGTCTCAGGAAGTCCTGGAGGTTGCTCTCCAGATACGGGATCGCGAAGCAGAACCGCGCTTCGCGCGCCCCGCCCGGAACGGCGCAGGTGAAGGTCTTACCTTGGACGGCATTTGTGCCCAGCCAAGACCACGACTTGCCGCCGTCGCGGCTGAGTGCCGGGCCGCGGGTGCCGATGGGATTCGAGCGCGAGAAGCAGAACTGCAGCGTCCGCCCTGCCGCTCCACGGACCCGAAAGTGCCAGTAGAACCAGTCGCCCTCCGTATCACGCAGGTCCTGATGCAGCGTCACCGTGTCGCCCACGATGGAATCCACCACAACATTGCCGCCGGGAAAGTCGGCATCCACGCGGACTTGCGCCGTTGCGGCTGTGCCGGCCTCGGCTGCGGGCAGTGCGCAGGCCATGCTGACCAATATGCCGCCGACCGCGATAATGCCCCTGAGCCGGCTGGTTGCGATGCGTTGCATACTTGAGTGAGCTGACGCGGGTGGCAGCATGTTGTCGCAGTCGCCTGCCACTGAGCATTGGTTCATCTGGCCCCGGGGCCCGCCCCGGCACCGGCTCGCAGGAAGTCCACCTCTGCCGCCGCCTCGACCTGCCTGCCGCTGTCTGACTCCAGGAGGATCGCTTGATTCCCTTGCTTGGCGCGGATCGAGGCTACCCGGTCGAATCCCGCCGGGATTGCTGCCACTCCCATGATGTAAGGCACCACCAGCGGCTTGGTCGCGCTCAGGGCCAGGCACGTCGGGAAGCCCTTCTCCGAGATTGGGTTCCTGCGGGCAGCTTCCGCCAGGCCGAAGTGGAAATACGACGTTACCTCCTCGATGCCCATAACATTGACATGCCGGCCGCACCAGGGCGGATAGTGCCGTCCGCCGTTGGACAGCCAGAGGATCGTCTCGCGCAGGATCTGCGCATCCTTCAGCGCGAACCAGACATACCGTTCCCTGGGAAAGGTCACTGCGGTCCAGGCGAAGGGCCCCTGATCGTCGTTTACCAGCATGACCAGGTCCTCAAAGCCGCGCCGGGCCGGATAGCGGGTCAGGTCAACGCTCTGCCCGGCGATGGTTGGAACCGCCTCCAGCGAGTCGAATGTCGCCCCCGGCTTCAACCAGGAGTAGCCTCCCCGTTCCGGCCGTTCAAAGGCCCGAGGAAAGACCTGTCCGTAGACGAAGCGGCTGGTGGAGACCCGCCCGCTGCCCGGTGCCTCCGGGAACTTGAGCATCGCATGATGCCCGAGGTTCATTGCGCCGCGCAGACCCGAGACCACGTGCTGCGAGTAAACGACGTTCTGGCCGTCCACCAGCCAAACCCGCTTGTCCACCCGTCCCCGGCGAACCTTTGTCCGGAGACTCAAATGCAGGCAGTGCCGGCGTTGGCCGGTCTGCAACGTTCGGAATTGCCAGCGGGCATTGGCGGTCTCGCCGTGGACCGGATGCTTCTCGCCGCGGAACGGAGTGGTGTTATTGCCAAAGGGCAAGCAGAAGAAATCGCCGCGCAGGACCCGGATAACCGTCGGCATCGGGCAAACGGGCTTGCCCACGGCCCACGGGGCCACTGAATACGGTCGCAGCTTCCGGCCTTTGCGCTCGAAGGTGACCGGCCCCAAATGTCCGCCTGTCCCGGTTACATAGACTTCCACCGCGGTTGAAGCCAGCCGCCAGGAAGGCTGACCATGGATGACTCGCCTTTCACCGCGAGTTCTCGCCTTTGACTTCATGAGGGGCAGACTAGCTTAGGTCCGCTGGCTTGTCCCGAGTTTTGTGCTATCCTTCTGTATGAGATTAGAGTTCCGCATGATCTCATGGTGGCCCTCCCGGGCGGGAGGTGACGGATCATGAACCGCCAACTGCAAATCGGCTTGGAGAACCGGACGGGCACGCGGGCGTCACGGCAGGCCCGGAGTCGTTCGAGTCGCGCCCATTGGTGGTTCGAGAAGATGCGAGAGGTTGTGGCGGACGCCCGTGACTGGACGCCCGCCGCTCCTCCGGCCACAGATGGCGATGCTCCGGCTACCCCGGGCTCCTCTCGCGGGCATTTCAGTCGTTCCTGACGCTTACCCACTTCCTGCATGCCGCCTCCAACCCTGCAGGAGAGTCGGGCGCGCCTGCAAGGCGCCGAGCAATCAGTTGGCTTCAGTGGGCGTCTTTGCCCGGAGCCTGTGCTTGGGCCGACTCCTTGGTGATTACTTTGACCTCGATCCAGGGGTATTTGTCTTCTTTGACGCCTGACCAGTAGAGACGCCCGGA
>CAZHEW010000067.1:0-11430 GCA_964531815.1 uncultured Verrucomicrobiota bacterium | reverse complement strand
GGAAATGCCCCTTGGGGTTCTTTAGCCTTTGGTGTTATGCCATCCCGCCCTGGTAGCCGGCCATCAGGCGCAGCATGTCTTTCACCGCCGCCGTGATTCCAACCATGACGGCGCGGCTGATAATCGTGTGGCCAATGTTCAGTTCGACCAGGTGCGGCACCTTGTGGAGCAGCGGCAGGTTCTGGTAGTTTAAGCCGTGCCCGGCGTTGACTTTGAGGCCAAGCGCGTGCGCCTGCTTTGCGCCGGCGATCAACCGCTCCAGCTCGGTCTGGCGCTGCGGCTCCTGGTCGAAGGCCTCGGCGAACGCGCCGGTGTGCAACTCGATGAACTGGCTGCCCACACGCGCAGCCGCCGCGATCTGCGCCGGGTCGGGCGCGATGAAGAGGCTGACCTCGATCCCGGCGTCGTTCATGCGTTTCCGGGTCTCGGCAATCACCGCCAGGTTCCCCGCCACCTCCAACCCGCCTTCGGTGGTGATTTCCAGCCGCCGCTCGGGCACCAGGCAGACGATGTCCGGCTTGAGCTTGAGGGCGATGGCGACGATCTCCGGCGCGACGGCCATTTCCAGGTTGAGCCGGGTCTTGATGACCTCGCGCAGCTTCCAGACATCGCGGTCTTGCATATGGCGCCGGTCCTCGCGGAGGTGGGCGGTGATGCCATGCGCTCCCGCCGCCTCGCTGGCCAGCGCCGCGGCCACCGGATCAGGCTCGCCGCGCCCGCACCCGCGGTAGCGCGCCTCGCGCAACGTCGCCACGTGATCAATGTTAACACCCAGCTTCAACATACGCGGTGATTATGGTTTGGCCCTGAGCCGGTTCGCAACCAAACATATTTGCAGTTGCCCTCGCCTGCAACCGTCTGTTTCCATGCGCCGTGCCGAGAATGCGATTGCTCGTGGCGCGCTGGCTGCCGGCGCTGGTCTGGATGTGCGTGATCTTTTCCGCGTCCAGCGACCGGATGTCTTTCGACCGCTCCTCGCGCATCATCGGGCCGTTCGTGCACTGGCTCTTTCCCCAGCTCTCGGACGAGGCGATCCATGCCACCGTCGTCGCGGTTCGCAAGTGCGCCCACCTGGCTGAGTATGCCGTGCTGGCATTGCTGGTTTGGTGGGCGCTGCGCCAGCCGCCGCCCGCGCGCGCGCCGCGCTGGAGCTGGTCCAAAGCCGGCCTGGTGCTCGCCCTGGTGGCCCTCTACGCCGCGAGCGATGAACTCCACCAGGCCTTCATCCCTTCGCGCGAGGGAAGTGTGCGGGATGTCCTGCTCGATACTCTGGGCGGCGCGCTTGGGCTGCTCGTCTTGTGGGGCATCCAGCGACTGAGAAACCGCGGTTAACCGGCGCGGCGCGCGCCCGCCCCGGATGGTTCGAGGACGAAGGAATGTCTGCGGGTTCTCAAGCCACCGGCGGCCGCTGGTATTCCTGCGCCAGCACCGCGCGGAGGTCAATGTGCCGGAGCTTCGTCACGCCCCAGATGATGAAGAACAGGTCGGCGAAGATGTCCAGCCAGCAGAGCGCCGACGGCAAGATCAGCACGTAGAGGATCGTGAGCCCCGGCGCCAGGCCCGGCTTCCGGAGCGTCAGCGCCAGCCAAATGCCAAACGCCCCGAGGGCGTAACAGTCGGCGATCATGCGCAAGCCGTAAACGAGTCCGGTGCCGACCGCCAGGAGCGTGATTTCCAGCTCCGGCGAACGCCAGCCTCCCGCGGCAATCGAGTGAACGACCGACGGAACAAACAGCAGCAACAGCAGCGTGATCACCGGCCATTGAAAGGTCCTCCGCAATGCGAGCACCTGGCCGCGGATGATGTCCCGGCTGGTCAGCGGAGTGCAGAGCAGCATTTCCAGGGCGCCGTTGCGCCGGCTCTCGACGAAGAAGCGGCACGCCTGAAGGGCGAACAGCCACTTCAGAAGAATGCCAAAGGGCCGCACCCCGTACACGTTCAGAATGAATGCGCCCTGCTCCCCGGGCGCAAAGACCGTGGTCACCAAGACCGCGGCGCCCCAAGCCCACACAATCAGCCAGACCATCCGGCGAAAGCCGGGGTCGCTCGCCACCAGCCAGAAGACCGGGTTGACCGGCAGCAGCTTCTCGCGCGCCATCCTGCGCGCCGCGGCGCCGCCCCGGCCCGGCTGCGCCCACCTCCGCAGCCGCCCGCCCACTGCGGCAACCGGCCCTTGTTCCTGCCAGCGCTGGAGCACGGCCACACTCGCCAGCGCCAGCAACAGCCAGCCGGCAACCTGCGAACCTGCCAATGCCCACCAATACTCCGCCGGCCGGATCAAATACGCCGGCTCCAGGGCCCGCGCAAAGGGCCAATACGGACTAACCCACGCAATGCACGACCAGCCGGGAAAGAACCGGGAGCCTCCCCCAAGCCTGGCCAGGACCGGCAGAATGGCGGCAAAAAAGATAATCAGTCCCGCCGTGCCCCCCATCATCCGCTGCGGCTCGCGCCCGAACGCTGAGACGCATACCCCCGCCGCCAGGGAGAAGAACAGCGCATTGACCAGCGCGAGGGTCATTCGCACGAACTCTCCTCCCGTCAAGCCGCCCAACAACAGGCAGAACCCCGTGACAGGGAGGATGGCCAGCAGCCCGTAGAACGCGTTGAGCGACGAGGCTATGAACTTCCCCAACACGACATCGTAGCCGCGCAGGTCCGTCAGGAACAGCAGCCCCAGCGTGCCTTCGCGCTTTTCCTCGCTCAGGCAATCGGCGGTCAGCAGAGCGCCGGCCAGCAGGCACAGGCCGAAGGCGAAACCCGTCAGGCCCACGTAAAGCCCCTTGCCCGGACCGCCGGGCGTGCCGGCCACCATCGCGGGAAAGAACGAGAGCAGGCCCACTCCCACCGCAACGACCGCCGTCCAGGCGCGGATGCGGTAAGTGCTCCGGCGCCGCGCCGCCACGCGCAGTTCCCGCTCCACGATGGGGAGAAAGGTCATAGCACCCCAAGCCCCGCGCCGCCCATGCGTCGCAAACGCTCCCAGAATCCTGGCGCGCGCTCGTATCTCCGCGCCGCCGCCAGCCGGAACTCCTTCAGCAACTTGCGCCGCGCCCAGAAGCCAACCCCCAGATCCACCCCCAGGCCCCACACCAACCACGACCGCACGAAGCACTCATCCAGCCCCGCCTCTCCGACCTTTAACCAGCCGAAGAATACCATCAGAACCACCAGGGCAGAAAGGCCCAGGGGCAGCAACAGAATGCACGCCAGGCTCTCCGTGGCGGCCCGGATCGGATTTCTGGCATTGAGTCCGCGCCACAGACCAAGCCAGTAAAGGGCGGCCAGGTCCGGGACGAACTTCACGAGACCTCCCGACCAGAACAGGCACCATAATCTGCTGGCGTCCGGGTTCTGCCGGAACATGGTGTCGGATGCGCCCAGCATCATGAACAGGAAGAAAGCGAGCAATACGACTGCCACCGGCCATTGGAACTGGCGCTGCAAAGCCAGCCGTTGACCGCGCAGTATTTCCCGCACTGTCAGGGGCGTTGACAGCAACAGTTCCAGCGCGCCCTCTTTGTGGTCTTCGCCCAGTTGCCGCCCGGCCTCAAAGGCAAACCAGACCTTGAGGACAAGACTCAACAGCAGGCCGGTCAGGACGTATGCGTCCTGGTCGGACCAGTCTTCACGGAACCTGGCCGAGCCCCAAACCCACGCGCCCGCCACCATGCCCAGCACAGCCCACACATACGCCGGCTTCCAACGCGCCCGCGACGCCAGCCAGAAATAGGCATTGCGCTCCAGCAGCCGCGCGCGAAAAGCGCTGCGCGCCGGCGCGCCGCCGCAATGCCACTGGCGCCGGCGCAGCAT
This sequence comes from uncultured Verrucomicrobiota bacterium, assembly GCA_964531815.1. Classification (GTDB taxonomy): domain Bacteria; phylum Verrucomicrobiota; class Verrucomicrobiia; order Limisphaerales; family UBA8199; genus UBA8199. The sequence goes on along the minus strand of CAZHEW010000067.1, from coordinate 7,617 downwards.
TGATGCGCCGCCCGCCCGCCCCTGCCACGAGCGGGGCGCAATCGCCGACGCCAGCAGCAGAAACAGCCAACCCAGCGCGTGCATGGCCGCTGCCGATTGCCAGAACCGCTCCGGCCAGATTGCGTAGGCCTGGTCCAGCGCGCAGTAGTAAGCGTAGCCGGCGCTCGCCAACAGCCACCCCCGGTTCACGTCCGGCGTCCACCCCGCAGCATAGAGCAATGCCCCGCACGCCGGCAGGATCCCCGCGAACAGAACAATGAGCGCAAAAGTGCCGGCGGTCGCCTTGATCTGCGAGCGGCTCATCGCGGACACGCACAGGCCAGCCGCCAGCGAAAAAAGCAGCGTATTGAGCGCGACCAGCGTCATCCGCCCGACCGCGCCGGCGGTCACGCCTCCCAGGAGAAGCGGCACCGCCAGGATCGGCACCGCCGCCAGCACGGCGTAGAGACCGTTCACGGAGGTGGCGACGAGCTTGCCCAGAACCACGTCCCAGCCGTTGAGGTCGGTCAGGAAAAGCAGGCCGAGTGTCCCTTCGCGCTTCTCTTCGCTCAGGCAATCGGCGGTGGACGACACGCCCTTGAGCAGGCAGTAAAGCACGACCACGGCGGTCAGCATCCAAAACAGACCAACGCCGAGCCGTTGCTGTGGCTGCCATCGGTAAATCAGGAAAAACCAGGTGCCAATCGCAATCAGGCCCAGCGCCGCGCCCCAGCGCGCCCGGTGCGTGGCCGGCCGACGCGCCGCGACCCGCAACTCCCGCGCAACAATGGGCAGAAAGGTCATCGCTGTGATCGGATCAATTCGCCCGCCGCATCTCAAGTGCCCGCCTGTCCCACTGCCCCCACCAGCGGCACCGTCCGGCGCTTAAGCAGCCGGTGGAGGCGCCACCAACAAAACCCGGCCAGGAGCATCTGGTAGCACGCCGCGAGCACCGTGGCGCGAATCCCGAATTGGAAGTCAACCCACCAGAATGCACTCACCCAGGTCAGGAACCTGGCCAATTCAGCCAGAAGCGGCGGCACCAACAATCCCACGGCAATCGTAAAGAGGAACGCAGCGATGAAAGTCCGAAAGCGCAAAGAGAAGTAGAGCCCAAAAACCGGCAGGGTCAGGAAAGTCACACCGTAGAAAAACCAGACGCCCGGCCCGCTGCGATTGGGCAGGAAGGTCGAGGTGAAGGGCCAAACGAGCAGGAGCACGCCGGCGGCGGGAAGAAACTGGCTCCAGAGGCCCTGCACCCGTCCGAAAATGATCCGCCCCTCGCTCAGCGGCGAAACCAGCAGCAGCTCCAGCACGCCGGTCTCGCGCTCGCGTCGGAAGCTTCCTGCCGCGCCGGCGGCGATGCTGCCGGCCAGGATCAAGGCCATCCCTTCCTGGATCCCGTCGGCCACCCAGAAGAAATGCCGGTCTGTCAAAACCGTGGTATAGACCGAGATCAACACCGCGACCCACGCCCAGGTCACCAGCCGGCCTTGCCAGGTCCGCTGCTCCAGCCAGCCAATTGGATTGCGCTCGAGCTTCCGGCGCATCCAGCGCCGAAAGAACGACTGCCAGAGCACCGGCGTGCAAAAGGCCCGTTCCAGCCGAACCTGCCTCGGAGAGGGCGGCTCCTCGCGCCAGCAACGGCGAACCCGCGCCCCGGCACCCGCTACGGCGGCACACAACGCCAGCAGAGAACACAGCGATACCCACCCCCAAGCCCGCGTCCCTGGGCCCCAGAAACTGCCCCCCCCCACAGTCCAGCAATCCTCCGCGTTCGCAAAGAAACCCACCCCGGCCACAAATATGCTGCGCCATTCCGATTCGACCAGAGCTGACGGCCTCACGGTCAGACCATTCAGGAGGAACCAGCCAACGCTGGTGGCGAGAACGATGAAGCAAACAGCCGCCAGGAGCACGGCTCGCACAAGCGCGCGCCGCCAGGCTGTGCTCCATGCTGATGCGAGCAACCCCGCCGCCAGGGCCCAGCAGGCCGCATTGGCGTTGACCACAACCGCCAGTGCTACTTCGGCCCGGCTGACCCCGCCCAGCATAATGGGGAAGGTCAGGATCGGCACCACCGCCAGCCCCAGAGTTACTGCCCGCAACGCCTGCGCCAGTCCTTTGGCCACGACGATGTCCCTTCCCTTCAGGGGCGTCAGGAAGAGCAGTCCCAGGGTTCCTTCGCGCCGCTCCCTGCTGATGCAATCCGCCGCCAGCATCGGCACCAGCACCCAGATCGCCCCAAACAGCGTGCCATGGAGCGCCATGAACAAATCGCGCCCCACATCCGCCCCGAATCCGACGCGCCGGCCGAACAATATGCTCGCAACTACCAGAACTACCACCCCCAGCCCGCGCAGCGAGTAGGTGAAGGACTGACGCGCCGAGGCGCGCATCTCGCGTTCGACAATGGGCAACAAGGTCATGCGAAGACTGGTCGGCTCCCGGCTGTCAGCGATTGGCGCCCGGGCTTGCCACGGGGCCAATCATCACTTCACTGCGTCTCCCCGCGCGTCACGCGCATGAACACCTCCTCGAGCCCGATCTCGTCCTCGCGCAACTCGATCAGCTTCGCGCCGCCGCGCACCAGGATGTCCGCCACGATGCTGTGCTCGACCTCCGTCCCGGCCAGCGTCACCTTGAGTTCGCCATCGGTAGGCGTCACCTCCGCAATCTCTGCTCGTCCCTTGAGCAGTTCAATCGCCTGCGCCGTGTCGCTCGAAACGCGCACCCACACCACCCGCCCTTGGGACATCTGGTCCCGCACGCCCTGCACCGGCCCGCTGTAGATGAGGCGGCCTTTCTCGATAATGGCCACCCGGTTGCACAGCGTCTGCAGTTCGCTCAGGATGTGCGAGGAGATGATGATGGTCTTGCCCAGGCGCTGCAGCTCCTGGAGGATGGCCATCATCTCGATGCGCGCCCGCGGGTCCAGGCCGCTGGCCGGCTCATCCAGCAGCAGCACCTTCGGATCGTGGATCAGCACCCGCGCCAGGCCCAGGCGCTGCTGCATGCCGCGGCTCAGCGCGCCGATCAGCGCCCCTTTCTTCTCCGTCAGCCCCACCAGCTCCAGCACGTCCTTCACCGTCTTCTCGCGCTGCGCGGTGGGAATCCGGTAGCAGGCCCCAAAGAAGTCCAAATACTCCGTCACCTCCATGTCCTTGTACACGCCAAAGAAGTCCGGCATGTAGCCAATCACGTGCCGCACCAGGTCGGCATCGGTTATCACGTCGCGGCCCAAAATCAGCGCCGTGCCGGCCGACGGCGCCAGAAACGTCGCCAGGATGCGCAGCGTGGTGGTCTTGCCCGCGCCGTTCGACCCGATAAAGCCAAACAGGTCGCCCGGGTTGACGGTCAGATTCAGCCCGTCCACGGCCGTAACGCTGCCGTAAAGCCTCGTCAGGCCGAAGGTCTGAACAGCGGGGATGGGGGGGGCATTCATAGGTTAGTCTGTAGGACTCAAGACTCATTTGACCGTTACCGGCACGCGCCACAGGGTGTTGCGTTGGTTGAGCCGGGGCGTGAACTGGCGCATCGGCTGCACCGGCGCGTAATCCGGCGCCCACGCCAGCAACACCGCGTTGCCGCGGCTGGCCACGAGCGACAAATCCAGGCCGGGCGCGTCGGAGAAAGCATAGTACCCCAAATGGTCCTGGGGGTATGTCGCGCGGGAAAGAAAGGATGCCACAATGCTCCCATTGCATAGATCATCAATGTGCTCGCTGCTGTGAGCTCTGAACGTGCCCTGCCGCGCCAACACCGCAGCCCTAAAGCGCCGCGCATGCTCGCTGACGAACTCCTCCAACGGTTTTCCCTGTCCTTTCGCCACCCTGAACACCTTGGTCTCCCGCGCCGGAACGCCCCCCAGCGGAATGAGGTAATCTTCGATAACAAGCTGCGCGCTCGTCAAGTCGCGCTCCGTGCGGTTCTCGACCTTCACTTCCCAGCGGTCGCCCAGGCGAACCACCGTAACGGCGAGCGGCAGCGGCGCCGGCTCCCACCAGTCGCTGACATAAAGCTGGCTGGTCCACACCGGCACGAAAATCTCCGCCTCGAACGACCCGTCGCCCGCCTGCGTAAACGTTACCTTTTCGCCGGGTTGCCCCGATCCGACCAGTTCGCCCCGCAACGCCGCGAACTCCTGCCGGCCTTTCAGCCGGTACTTCTGGTTGGAAGGCGAATACACCGACGCGTAGGTCCGCCCCCGCAATCGCGCCTGCTCCCCTTTCCCCAGCACGTCCACCACGTGCAACTCGTTCCATTCCGAGTCCCCGGCGCGCAGTTTGTAGCCGATGACATAGATCAGCATTGAGAACATCACCACGTAGCACGGGAATGTGATCCAGGTCAGCATCGGGCGGCCAATCCGCCGGAGCCAATAGCGGTCCAGCGGTCCAATCACCAGCAAGTACACCAGCAACAGCCCCAGCAGCCATGTCACCGCCAACTTGTGCACCTGCCGTGTGCCAATCATTGCCCCGAATATCCCGTCGCTGCTCAATCCGACCGTCTGGCGGGAATCCTCCGATACGCGCAACGCCCCCGGCTTATCGTTCAGCCAGGCCCAGAAGGTCGGCAGGTTCTGCCACGATCGGAACGGCTCGCGCTCGGGGCTAAAGAGCAGCAGCGTGACCTGCCCGCAGCCGCGGTTGGCCGTGACGATCAACGGCTTGTCCCCGCCCTCCGCGGCCACCACAACCCGCCCGTCCCGCACTCGGCCTGTGGCCACCGGCAACGCTGCCAACTCGAAAGCGGGATCAACAGGCAGGTCCTCGAAAACATTGGTCGTGGCCGCCGCTGTTCTCGCTGGCAACCGACTCTGCCCGCCGGGCGCCGGAGGCGCTGTCTCCGGACGAGGCGCGCCGGAATCCCGCCCGGAGGTCTCTTTCGTTTCCGCAGCCCGCGCGGCGTTGACTGAAAGCATCCAGTCGCGCAACGACTCCTGCAGCTCCGAATGCCCCTGCACCGTCCTCATGTCACTCAGATCGCACGGCACCACCTCCTTGAGCCATGGCGTCGCGGTAACATCATTAACCTGTTCCACGCCCACAATCAGATGCCCGCCGCCGTGCAGCCAGTCCAGCAAAGCCTCTACCTGCCCCGTTTTGAGGGCCAGCGCCTTCTCGGTGCTCAGGTAAAGGCAGTCCAACCCCTCCAGCGCCAGAGGGTTGTCCGGAAAAATATCCGGTAACAAACGCGCCGTCGCCGGCTGCTGTGCCTTGTCCGCAGGCCGAATCGGTTGCGGCGCCGGCATTCCCGACGGCGTCCGCACCAGCGCCCCCAGCAGGGGTGTCGAGGTTCTGATGTTCCGCCGGCTCCGCAAACCGGTTTGCTCCGCCCGAACCTTTCCACGCTCGTCCAGCAAACGCGCGTCCCAGAGGCCGGAAAGGCCGCCCGGTGAGAACACCGGCATCACGAACCGTTTGAGCGTTCCGGTCGGCAGCTCCACCACCGTGCGCCGCGTCTGCGGATTGCGCCACCCCTCAGTCACCTCCACCGTCCCCACAAACCCCGGCCCGTCGTTCTTGATCTCGAACACCACCGGACACCATCTTCCCGGCGGCACAATCCCGTCGTAGCCCAGGAACACATCAAATTGCAGCGCGCCCCATGCCGGGACCGCCGCCCCCAAAAGGGCCGCCAGCCACCAAGCCAGCACTAGCCGATGGTGACCAACCGCCCCCCCGCGCAACAGGAGTTTTGATTCAGAATGCCCTGCCATGGAGCCCGCTCGACAAATTCAAGTCGCCCAATCTATTAACAGACCGGCCATCATTGGCAATGTTCAATTCCTGGCCCCCCGCCGCCATCCTTGAGCCTTGGCATCGGCTTGCCATCCGCTACAATCCCCCTGTCACCGGCTGCGGTGCCAGCACCCCCTCCAGCCCGGTGCCAGGCGCAACGAATCTATGAAAAGAACAGGATTAGCCAGACGCTACTGCATTGACGGCGACAGGAAATTTCGCCTCGCCCACATCAACCCGGACGACACCTGGAAGCTCGAGTCCAAAGACCAGGCCCAGGAATGGCTCCAAAAAGGCATCGCCCGCCTGCGTGAGTTGCAGGACAAACTTTACGCCCAGGACCAATGGGCCATTCTGCTCATCTTCCAGGCCATGGATGCCGCGGGGAAGGACGGCACCATTAAACACGTCATGTCCGGCGTCAATCCCCAGGGCTGCCAGGTCTTCTCCTTCAAGGCGCCCTCCGCCGAAGAGCTGGACCACGATTTTATGTGGCGCACCACCCGGCAACTGCCCGAGCGCGGCCGCATCGGCATCTTCAACCGCTCCTATTACGAGGAAGTCCTCGTCGTGCGGGTCCACCCCGAGCTGCTCGCCCGCCAGAAAGTGCCGCCCGCCCTGGTCACCGGCCAGATCTGGCGCGAGCGCTTCGAGGACATCAACGCTTTCGAGCGCTACCTGACGCGCAACGGCGTCATCATTCGCAAGTTCTTCCTGCATGTCTCCAAACGCGAGCAGCGCCAGCGCCTGCTCCGCCGCCTCGAACAGCCGGCCAAACAGTGGAAGTTCTCGCTCGACGACATCCACGAGCGCCAGAAATGGGGCCAATACATGAACGCCTACGAAGACATGATCCGCCACACCGCCACCGACCGCGCCCCGTGGTACGTCGTGCCCGCCGACCATAAATGGTTCACCCGCGTCGTCGTTGCCGAAGCGATTGTGGAGGCCCTGGAATCGCTCGACCTGGCCTACCCGAAAGTCAGCTCCGCCAAACGCAAAGAACTGGCCGCAGTCCGCACGGCGTTGAGCCTCAACAGAGCGTGACGGCCGGAACCGGTCCAGGTTCCTACTTCACACACTCCAGCCACCCCAGCGACGCCGGCACATGGAAGTCCGGTTGCTTGGTCTTCGGGTCCACCCAGCTTATCCACTCCTCGATCGGTGGCGGCCCCTCGAGTTTGCGGCCCAGGTTATGCACACTCTCCTGCTGCTCGACCGGCCGCCCGCTGCGGTCATGGCTGAACTCCGCCCGATAAAGCCCCCAGCGGATCTTCACCCCGGGGCGCATGACCGGAAATCCCAGCGCCGCCAGGCTCTCCAGCGGAATGCGGCCCTCGATTTCATACCCCTTGGGCAGCGGCGCGGCCTTCGTTCTCAACCCTTCGAACCTCCAGCTCGCATCCAGCTTCCGGTAATACGAGCCTCGGTAATCATACACCCGCCCCCGTGAGTCCACCTCGATGCAGTAGTAGTCCCGCATCTGATCATCCAACGCCAAAAACACCTCCACGCGGTCCTCGAACACCTGGTCCTGCTCGTCCCGCAACCGGTCGAGCACCACGATGTCCGCATCCTGCACGCGGAAAGTGAAATAGAGACTCGCCCCGTCGCACAACGCGCGGAACTCCGTTTTCGGCGCCTTCGTTTGCTTCCAGGGAAACACAAACCGCTTGTCCGCCATCGCCTTCCCCCACACCCGCTCATCCGCCTGTCCATCCAGCGTGATCTTCGCTCCAGGCAGCCACCGCACCCGGTAGGTCTGCTCGGATGCCCTCCCGGGCGCCGGCGAAGCCGGGCCACCCCTCGCCGCGGGCTCCTCCGCCCCCACCCCGGCCACCACCAGCAAAGTCGCGACGACTGCGAGGTTTGCCGCCAACACCGCTTGCTT
>CAZHEW010000066.1:1285-11608 GCA_964531815.1 uncultured Verrucomicrobiota bacterium | reverse complement strand
CTCGAACCGTCCGGCCAGACTTTCCGTCAGTCCGCTTTGAATGAGCAGCGGGGACGAGCCAAGCAACACCACTTTCAGAAGAACGCCGGAATGCGTGTCCGCATCCCAAAGCAACTTCGCCGTTCGTGACCAACCTGTGATCTTTTGGATTTCGTCCAGGATCAACAGGGCGCCGCCCTTGTTCTCGCCAGCCTTCAGCCGGGCAATGTCCCATTGCTGTTCGAGCCAGGTGCGATCCCGCAAGGTTGGCTCATCAGCGGATGCGTAGTGGGCCGGGAGCTTGATTGCGGCCATGACCTGCCGGACCAGCGTAGTTTTGCCGGCCTGGCGCGGCCCCGCCAGTACCTGCATGAAGCGGCGCTTTTCCCTCAGCCGCTTCAGCAGCTCATCGTGAATGGCTTGGCGTATCACAATTTACTCAATGCGTTGAGTATTCTTACTCAATTGCGTGAATAGAGACAAGAGCGATGGCAATGGATTGCTCCCGCCGCACAAGAGCGCGTTTCCCGTCCTAACCACCGCCCATTCCTGTCCGCCACCGTCCTGCTTTGAGACACTGGCCCGGGTGCGCCACGCACTTTGTCTTCGCGCGAGCAGCGTGGCGGATGGGAGCGCGGACATTCCTGTCCGCTTCCATGTGGTGGTCAGCGCCCGTGCGGACAAGAATGTCCGCGCTCCATACTCAGGCACCCTTTCTGCTGAGAAAAGGGCGTGTACCTGGAATACTATGGCCTAACCACGCCGCCGTTCGACATTACGCCGAACCCGCGGTTTCTGTTTTACAGCGCCAAGCACCGGGAAGCCTTCAACCACCTGCTTTATGGCATCCGCGAGCGGAAGGGCTTTGTCCAGATGACCGGCGAAGTCGGCGCGGGCAAGACCACCCTCTGCCGCGCGATGCTCGAGCACCTGGACGACCACTACTCCACGGCCCTGATCCTCAACCCGATCATGAGCGCCGAGGAGCTGGTCAAAGCCATCGCGCAGGAATACGGCTTGGCCGTCAAGGGTTTGGATCGGCTGGAAACGCTGGCGGCGATCAACGAATTCCTGCTCCGCCAGGTCGAGCACGGCAAAGAAACACTGCTGATCATTGACGAGGCCCAGGACCTGACCGACGACTTGCTCGAGCAGGTGCGGCTGCTCTCGAATCTGGAGACGGACGACCGGAAGCTCTTGCAGATCATTCTGTTCGGGCAGCCCGAACTGCGCGACCGGCTGAACAACCCGCGGCTGCGCCAACTCCGCCAGCGCATCACCGTGCGCTATCATCTGCGGCCGCTGACCCGCTACGAGGTCTTCCAATACGTGCAGCACCGCATCCATGTCTCCGGCGGGAACGGCACGCCCCACTTCACGCGGCCGGCCCTGTGGCGGGTGCATCGTTACAGCCAGGGCATTCCGCGGCTGGTCAACGCGGTCTGCGACAAGGCGCTGCTGGCGGGCTTCGTCCAGCAGAGTGAGCGGATAGACTATCGCATGGTCGGCCAGGCTGTGCGCGAACTGGAAGGAAACATCAACGCATGAGCTTAATCAATGACGCCCTGAAACGGGCCAAAGCGGCGCAGCAGCGGGTCCCACTGCCGCCGGCCGATCTCCCATTTCGTCCGGTTGAACCCGCCCAGCAGCGCGCCCGGCGCGGCCTCGGCCTGCTGCTGCCGTCCGCCCTGGCGATGGTCGCCTGCCTGGCGCTTTTCCTCGTCTGGCAATGGGCGCAGACCCGCGATGCCGCGGCGCCCATCGAGGTGACGGCGCGCACCGCGCCAATCCCGGCCGCCAATCCCGCGCCGCCCCCGGCTCCCGCCACAGCGCCCGCCGCAACATCTCAACCCGCGCAGGCGCCGCCGCCCGCTTTGCCTTCCCAACCCGGCCCCGTGGCACTCGATACCGCTGCGGCCGCCCCGGCTGTGGCTGCCCCAGCGGCGGCTGACGCCGCCACCGAGCCAGCCGATCTGATGGCCGCTGACGTTCAGAAAGACAAAGCCGCCGCTTCCGAGCCTGTCGCCGAGCCCCCTCCACCCAAGCTGGCCCCCCTTCGGCTGCAGGCAATCGTGTTTGATCCCAAGCGGCCCTCTGCCATGATCAACGGCAAGCTGGTCTTCATCGGCGACAAGGTTCGCGATCTTCGCGTGGTGAGGATAGATCAGGAGAGCGCAACCCTCGTGGGCGCCGGCCTGACCAACGTCCTGACCCTCTGGGAATAGCCTGCACCGCAAGCCAGGCCCAGGAGTGCCCCTGGACCGCTGACCTGGGCAGGCTCCTTATCCGCCTGTGGATTTGCGCCTTCCGATTCCCATCGCACTTCCGCACCGTACCCACGCCGTCCCTTCACCGTAGCCGTAGCATCCGCAATCCGGACATTTCCCTCTGACGCCGGCCCGCGGGCATCTTGCCCGCTTAGACGGTCCGGATTATCCAAGCGGGCAAGACGCCCGCGCGCCGGGCGGCATCTCGTGGCGGGTGCGAAAGATCCGGGCTGACCCCGGGCTGGTTCCCCTCGCCGTTCCCCTGCCGGCGAGTCGGTTGCCGCCATCCCGCCGGGGGGATACCTCCGTTCCACCTCCGTTCTACCTCCGTTGTACCTGGGTAGTACCTCCGCCTTGCGCACGGAGGTAGAACGGAGATGGAACGGAGGTGGAACGGAGGTAGGATGGAGGTGGGACGGGGGCAGTCGCCATTTGGCGGTGTCGGAGGGGGCCAGAGGGCGGGCCAGCGTGGGCAGGGGCCTAATGTCAGCCAGCGGGGGCGGCAGCCGGGTGTCCCGCCGCGGGTCTGACCCCCGGCGCGTGCGCAGGAAGCCGTCCAAGGAGCGCGGACATTCCTGTCCGCCCTCCGCGTTGTGCGCCAGGCAGGCGGACAAGAATGTCCGCGCCCCTTCATGCATACGCGCGGTCTGCCCGCAATGCCGGTACGTTGCCAGTTACTGGGGGCGTTGTGTATGGGGTAATCGGCTGTGCAGGCCCAGGCGCTTGTCGCCCCTCATTGCCCGGCGGGTTTAGGGCCTGGAGGCAGTTCCCGGACGCGAAGATTGCGGAAGTCGAAGGCTTTGTTCTCGGCCTGAATGCCGATGTAGCCGCGCTGGGCGTCCAGGTCGTTGAACTCCCAGGCCCGCTCGCCGTCCACGTCCAGTGTGATTTTCCGGCCGCGGACTTCGAGGCGGAACTTAACCCATTGATTCACCGGCATGGGGGGCGTCTCGGCGGGGACGATGGTTTTGTAGCCTTTAACCAGACCGCCGAGAGCGTTCCGCAGCAGGTTGACCTGCCAGGCGTCCTTCGGCCACGGCTTGCCCTCCAGGCCGGCGCGAATGAACAGGCCGCTGTCGTACTCCGGGCCCAGAGCACGCCATTCGGCTTCGAGGATGAAGTCAGCGTATTGCTGCTCGGTCCGCAGCCAGCCCATGCCGGTGACGAGGCGGAGGTTGCCGTTGGTGACGGCGAAGGTCGCGTCGTGCACCGGCACCCAGCCGCTCAGGTCTTTGCCGTTGAAGAGCGATTTCCAGTGGCCGTCCTTGGGAGTCTCGGCGGCCAGGGACATTACGGTTGTGGCGAGGCAGGCCAGGAGAGCTGCCGGCCAGAGCTTCAGCGGTGTCTTTTGCACAGGCCGAATCGTAGCGAAGCGCCGGCGCAGAGACAACGGAGAACCCAACCAGAGTTTGACAGGCGCCCGCCGACTTGGTTTGATGCCCTGAAGCTCCACAAACCGCAATAGACTTAAGGACCCAAATGAATACTGCGCAGAATCAGCACGGAACAGCAGACTCCCCCCTCATCACGCGCCGGCGGTTTCTCGCCGGGACAGGCGCCTCCGTTCTCGCCTTCACCGTTCTGAAGCCGGAACTGGTTGGCGGCGCCGAGGCCAACTCGAGGATCCGCCTCGGCCTGATCGGCTGCGGCAATCGCGGCAAATGGATTGCCGGTCTCTTCAAGAAGCACGGCGGCTATAACCTTGTGGCCGTGGCGGACTACTTCCAGGACCACGTGGATGCGGTGGGCGACCAGTTCCAGGTGGAGGCGGCGCAGCGCTTCGCCGGCCTGAGCGGCTACCGAAGGCTGCTCGAGCAGGAGCTCGACGCGGTGGTCATCGAAAGCCCGCCTTACTTCCATCCCGAGCAGGCCGCCGCGGCCGTTGAGGCGGGCAAGCACGTCTATGTGGCCAAGCCGATTGCGGTGGATGTGCCCGGCTGCCTCAGCATGGGCGAGAGCGGCCGGAAGGCCGCCGCGAAGAAGCTCTGCTTTCTGGTGGATTTTCAGACCCGTGCCAACAAGCTCTACCAGGAGGCCGTAAAGGCCGTGCACGACGGCGAGATCGGGCAGATTGTCTCCGTCGAAGCCAATTACCAGTGCGGCGCGACATGGGACCACATGGACAAGCTCCTGCGCGCGGATCCGAGGAATCCCGAGGTTCGCCTGCGCGCCTGGGGGGTGGACCGCGTGCTGTCGGGCGATGTCATCACCGAGCAGAACATTCACGCGCTCGATGTCGCTTCCTGGATGCTCGACGCGGAGCCGGTGCGCGCGTACGGCACCGGCGGCCGCAAGCGCGAGTTCGTGGGCGACTGCTGGGACCACTTCGCCGTGATCTACTACTTCCCGAACGACTTGGTGCTGAGCTTCAATTCCCATCAATCCGGCTACGGCTACGACGATATCATGTGCCGCGTCTATGGCCTGAAGGGCACCGCCGACACGCATTACTTCGGCAATGTCACGGTCAAGGCCAGGGAGTTCCATAGCGACGGCAAGGTCGGCAACCTTTATAGCGACGGCGTGGAAACCAACATTGCGACCTTCCACGACAGCATCGCCAGGGGCAATTGGGCCAACCCAACCGTCGCGCCCAGCGTCCGCAGCAACCTTACCACCATCCTGGGCCGCATGGCTGCCTACAGGAACGGCGTGGTTACCTGGCAGGAAATGATGCAGGCGAAAGAGAAGTTCACGGCCGACTTCAAGGGGCTGAAGGCCTGACGCCGCACGAAGTGATCACGGTGGGGCGAGGCGGCAGGGCCGGGGCCAGCGGGAGTGGGAACTGCGCCGGGCAACGCCGACACTCGGGACCGCTGCCCGAACTGGGTGTGGACGCCGCGGGTTAGGCTCCGCGCCGCCCCGTCGAGCCATGTGGGAACCAGGAGGGAGCCACCCGGTGGCTCCACAAGACGAAGGGTTTCAAACCCCAGTGCCCGTCTTGGTCTGCCAAGCCTGGCATGGACTTCGCGGCACAGGCTATAGGCGAGACCACGCCTTGCACGGAAACTCAAGCGACACAATCTAGGTGGTGTGAAGCACCGGCTCTGTTCGTGTCATGCGCCGCCTGCACCACTGATTCCCCCGGCGATTTTCTTCAGAACCGAAGGCCTCGGAAGCAATTGGGCTCCAGGCGGAGAAAGAATTTCCACAGGTTTGCAACATTCCTGTTTACAGCCCGAGACCGGCTGCTAAGATTTCGTACAGCAAAGCAGAAGCATGACATGAAGAAGATCGAGGCCATCATCAAACCGTTCAAGCTGGAGGACGTAAAAGAGGCCCTCTCGGGCTTAGGCGTTGAGGGGATGACTGTTTCGGAGGTCAAGGGTTTCGGCCGGCAGAAGGGCCACACCGAGATTTATCGCGGGAGTGAGTACACCGTGGATTTCCTGCCGAAAATAAAGATTGAAGTGGTTTTAGCCGATGGTCAGGTCACGTCGGCTGTGGATGCGATCGTCAAGGCCGCCAAGACGGGCAAGATTGGCGATGGGAAGGTCTTTGTCAGCAGCATCGAGAACGCGATTCGCATTCGGACTGAGGAAACCGGGGAGCAGGCGGTCTGAGCGCCGCGGTCGCTCGGAGCTGGGCGAAGGAACAGGAAAAGCCTGATTCTATTGGCGGATATCGGCTTGTGAATAACTCGTTAATAAGAGTTAATATCTTGTCCTCGTAACGTCTGGCCTCGTTGCCTAAAAGCATCGGTCAGTTCAGCAGTTTTGCCTCTGTGCGTTGAGCGGCGCGGAGACCGGGTGGAAAGTGAAGACGGATTTCGGTTGTAAGTTGTGAATTTGAAGTGGTTTACAGAGAGAGTTCGATTTTAGCAGAATGGAAGCCTCCGTATGAAACAACGATTTTTTCGGCATAAAGTTTGTTTATTGGCACAAGTTCGAGTCGGAGGCGGCGTTTAAGGTCGGGAAACTGGTTAAGTGAATAAACTGCCCGGGAATCGGGCTTTTAGGACAAGAATGCAAGCTTCCGCAGACAAGTTTTGGAGTGTGGCCCGCGAGCAACTTCGCGCAATGCTGAGCAAAGATCTGTTCGATCTTTGGTTTGCGCCGTTGCGCGCCTGTTCGCAGGAGAATAACACCATCACCCTCGAGGTCGCCGATGACTTTTGCGAGGTCTGGCTCAAGGAGAACTACATTGGGTTGTTGCAGGACGTGTTAGCAGCGGCGTCCGGGCGGCAACTCCAGGTTAAGTTCAAGGTGGTCGGGCCCCGCAGCAGCGACACGCCGGGGCCTCAGTCAACCTCCCTGGTTAATGGCAAGAAGAAAGTCGCCGAACCGCCGCCCGAGCGGAGCCGCGGTAACCTGGAGCTGAGCGTGAATCCGAAGAACACCTTCGACACCTTCGTGGTGGGCAACAACAACAATTTTGCGCATGCTGCCGCGATGGCGGTCGCGCGGGCGCCCGGCAAATCGTACAATCCGCTGTTCCTGTACGGCGGAGTTGGGCTGGGCAAGACCCATTTGTTGCATGCGATCGGACAACATGTGGCGCAGCACAAGAAAGGCGCGCGGGTCGCCTATCTTTCGTCTGAGACCTTTACCAATGAGTACATTGACGGCATTCAGAACAACCAACTCGCGCGGTTCCGCAAGAAGTATCGGCAAACAGACGTGCTGCTCATTGACGATATTCAGTTTTTGGCCGGGAAAGAGCGGATTCAGGAGGAGTTCTTTCACACGTTTAACGCCTTGCATGAGGCGCACAAGCAGATTGTTTTGACCTGCGATCGGCCCGCCAGCGAGATCCAGAACCTGGAGCACCGGCTGGTGTCGCGCTTCGAGTGGGGCCTGGTCACGGACTTGCAGCCGCCGGATGTCGAGATCCGCCTGGCGATTTTGCAGAAGAAGGCGCAGCTCATGGGCGTGCAACTGCCGGAAGACATCATGCAGTTCCTGGCCAACCGGATTCGCTCCAACATCCGCCGCCTGGAAGGAGCGTTGATTCGCGCGGCTTCTTACGCGGCGCTGACCGGCAAGAAGTTAAGCGTCGAAACCGTGGAGGGCTTGCTGCGCGAGGTTCTCAACGAGGAAGGCCTTAGCTCGATCAGCATAGACATCATCCAGAGGAAGGTGGCCGAGTATTTCGACATTCGTCTGGCGGACATGACAAGCCGGCGCCGGCCGGAGAACATTGCGTTCCCGCGGCAGATTGCCATGTACCTGTCGCGTCAGATGACGGAAGCGTCGTTGAGTGCTATCGGCGAGTCCTTCGGCGGCCGCGACCATGGGACTGTGTTGCACGCCTGCCGACTGGTCAAAGACCGCATGGAAGTGGATCAGAATGTTCGACAGGCGGTCTGCTTCCTGGAAAAGCAGCTCATGCGCTGAACCTTCCGCGGGGAGGGTTGCGGCTGAGCGCGATGTGCGCCGGCCGCCGCTCGCGGGATGTTACACGTCCACAGCGCAGCCTGGTTCATGACGACTCCAACCATCGAGGTGAGCGGCCTGACCAAGGCTTTTCGCACCTACAAGAAACAGCCGGGCTTTGGCGGCGCGGTGCGGGGTCTGTTCCGGCGGAAGTATGAACTGACTGTGGCGGTCAAGGACGTCAGTTTCGCCATTCAACCGGGGGAATTGGTCGGTTTTCTCGGTCCCAACGGGGCGGGCAAGACGACCACCCTGAAGATGCTCGCGGGGCTGCTTTATCCCAGCAGCGGTTCGGCGCGCGTGCTGGGGTATGTGCCGTGGCAGCGGCATGACGGCTACCGCCGGCAGTTCGCGCTGTTGTTGGGCCAGAAGAACCAGCTCTGGTGGGATCTGCCCGCCCGGGAGTCGCTCGAGTTGAACGCCAGGATATATGGCATCCCCCGCGCCTTCCTGGAGCGCACCGTCATGGAAATGAGCGAGCTGCTGGGCGTGCGGGACAAGCTCGATGTGAGCGTGCGCGAACTCTCGCTGGGTGAGCGCACGAAGATGGAACTGATGGCGTCGCTGCTGCATCAGCCCAAAGTGTTGTTCCTGGACGAGCCCACCATCGGTCTGGATGTCGTCTCGCAGAAGATCGTCCGCGAGTTCCTGCGCCAGCACAACGCCAGGCAGAAAACGACAATCCTGCTGACCAGCCATTACATGGCTGATATCCAGGAGCTTTGCGAGCGTGTGATCATTATTGATCACGGCACAATTTTCTTCGATGGCCAGCTCAGCGACGTGGTGGACCGCTTTGCCGATTCCAAGCTGATCACTATTCAGTGCCAAAGCGGGGCCAACTGTTCCGGCGAGCAACTGCGCAAGTACGGCGAGGTCGTGACCCATGCGCCGGGCAGCATCCAGCTCAAAGTCAAGCGCGACCGGGTGATTTCTGTCTGCAAGGCCCTGCTTGACGAACTGCCGGTCAGCGACATTGATATTCAGGAAGTGCCCATCGAGGAGGTCATTCGTCACATCTTTGCGCGGTGAGCGCTGGAGGCGAGCCAAAGAGGCTCCGCGGAGCAGCCCAGCGCAGCGGACAGGCAGCCGACGCCTCCACCCACGGCTTGCAGGGGTCAGCCAGTGATCCGGCTGCCCGATAGGGCTGATGATCCGTGCCCGCGCGCGCAGGGCGCGGTGCCGGATATCTCCAGCGTCCCGGCTTCTGTCCGGCGCCGCCCCGGCAGGTTCTGTCTGGCCAGAAACCTGAACTCTGGCACTCTCCCGGCACTATGAAATCGCTCACTGAGCATCTGTGGTTTGAGACACCGCACCGGCGCGACTACCTTAACATCACCGATACCGTCGAAGCGTTGGTCCGCAAGAGCGGCGTGCAGGAGGGGTTGTGCCTCGTCAATGCCATGCACATCACCGCCAGCGTTTATATCAACGACGCCGAAGACGGTCTGCTGCATGACTACGACGTGTGGCTCGAAAAGCTGGCGCCGCATGCGCCCACTGCCCAATACCACCACAACCGCACCGGGGAGGACAATGCCGACGCCCACATGAAACGCCAAGTCATGGGCCGCGAAGTTGTCGTGGCGGTCACCAAAGGCAGACTCGACCTCGGCCCGTGGGAACAGATATTCTACGGCGAGTTCGACGGCGGCCGCCGGAAGCGCGTGCTCGTAAAGATCATCGGCGAGTAAGCGACGCCGGCGTTTTCGCTG
This sequence comes from uncultured Verrucomicrobiota bacterium, assembly GCA_964531815.1. Classification (GTDB taxonomy): domain Bacteria; phylum Verrucomicrobiota; class Verrucomicrobiia; order Limisphaerales; family UBA8199; genus UBA8199. Next base: position 2,272 of record CAZHEW010000066.1, on the reverse strand, counting down.
GTGCGTTCGCAACTTTCCGCCGCCCGCAACAGGACTTGAACTTGCCGGGGTGCGCCAGAGGATTGCAGGTTTTTCATGGCTGCCGGTTCCATTGCGCTCCGGAACTGCCGGAGCATTCTCGATGCTGCCGGCGCAGCCGCCCCGCGCCGTGCCTCAAAAGTGACTGTTACCCGCCCGATGGCCGGAAGTTCCGTTGCAGGCGTCCTTCATTGAAGTTGACCGCCAAGCGAGCCCCCCGCTAGCCTAGCGCGTCAGTTCGTGGTGACAACGTATTGTGAACGACGCAGTCCAGCCAGCGCGGCCTGAGACAAGGGCCGCCCAGGAACGCTCTTCGCCGGCAGCCACCGGAAGGGAGCGCGTTCCGGTGATGTTGGCTGCCTGGATTGTTCTCAGCGCCCTGTGCAGTTGCGCCGGTTGGGTTTTGTCTGCCCTTCATCAACTCAACGCAGCCGGCTATGCGGCGGTGTTTCTGCTGAGCCTGGCGGCGGTGTGGATGCTGCGCAGGAGGTTGTTTCCGGAAAGGTTGCGCGGCTGGAACTTGGGAAGAGCGCTGCGGCGCTTCCGCCGTCCGTTCCCGCTGGCGTTCCTGATCCTGGCGCTGCTGGCGATTCTGGGCGGCGTCATTCACGCTCCCAGCAACTACGACGCGCTGGCGTATCGGGTTCCGCGCGTGCTGCACTGGCTGGCGGAGGGGCAATGGCATTGGATTCACACCGACTTTCAGCGCCTGAACACGCGCGCCTGCGGCATCGAGTGGCTCTCGGCCCCTTTGATTGCCTTCACGCAAACGGACCGCTGGCTGTTTGCAGTCAACGCCGCGTCGTTTTGCCTTTTGCCAGGGCTGGTGTTCAGCTTGTTCACGCGGGTTGGGGTGAGGCCCCGCGTGGCTTGGCACTGGATGTGGCTGCTGCCCACGGGGTATTGCTACCTGCTGCAAGCCGGCAGCATTGCCAACGACATGTTCAGCACGGTGTACGCCCTGGCGGC
>CAZHEW010000066.1:0-1185 GCA_964531815.1 uncultured Verrucomicrobiota bacterium | reverse complement strand
TTCACCTCCACTTGGAACCGAATCAGCGCGGCGATGACTCCAGCTTCTCTGACCACGCTGCTGGAGCAGCACTTCGAGCCGGGGGCAGCGCACTGGCGGTTGCTCGAGCTTCAAGTCGAGGAAGAGACTGGCATGGGTTTCGGATTGACCATTCTGCTGGGGTTGAGCCTCCTGGCGGTGGTCATCCGGCGCGGACGCCACCCCCGGCCCGAGGTGGGGCGGTCGGGCGATTTGGTAAAGCGGTTGGTGTGCATATCCGCGTGGATCAGCCTGATCTACGCAATGAGCAAGCTGAGCCTGAGCAGCGGCCCGAGGTTTTTGGCGTCCTACTATCCCTTGCTGATGATGGGATTGCTGCTAAGTCCCGCGCAGGCAGGACTGGTCCGAAGAAACTGGTGGCGTTCCTGGGCTTTTTTCTCGTGCGGGCTGGTCGGGCTGCTGCTGGTCATTTCGCCAGCCAGGCCGTTATGGCCTGCAGGTTGGTTTTTGAAGCAATACGGCTCCCGGCTGCAGTCCAGCCGACTGGGTTCGCGCATGCTCAACGCTTATGCGGCCAAGGGCTCGCGGGCCAATGTGTTTGGGCCGATCGTCGCCTTGTTGCCGGCCGATGCGTCCGTGCTGGGCTTCTTCGCGTATGACTACCCTGAGCCTTCCCTCTGGAAACCCCTGGGGGCGCGCCGTATCCTCCACGTGAAGCTTTCCGACTCCCCGGACGAGATACGACAGCGCGGCATCAAGTATCTGCTAGTGACGACGGACAGACTGCATGAGCCATGGCCGGAGTGGCTTAAACGCATGGACGCGCGAAAACTGAAAACGGTGAAGCTGAGGATGTATGGAAGCCAGCCACCGTTTGTCTGGCATCTGGTCGAACTCAAACCGCACAGCCCTAACCAGCATCCCCCCAACCTGGAGCCAACACACAAATATGAGTCCTGAACCGAAAGCCGAAAGCACTGCGCCCCAGTTGGCGGGATCTCCAGCCGCGCCCATTGAACTGACCATTGTCATGCCCTGTCTGAACGAGGCGGAGACGCTGGCCGCCTGCGTTCAGAAAGCACGCCTGGGGCTGGAACGGGCTGGCCTCCGCGGGGAGGTTTTGGTCGCGGACAACGGCAGCACCGATGGATCCATCGCCCTTGCGGAGAAGCTGGGTGCGCGCGTGGTGCACGTGAAGGAGAAAGG
>CAZHEW010000065.1:0-11623 GCA_964531815.1 uncultured Verrucomicrobiota bacterium | reverse complement strand
GCGACGATGGAATCCAGCGGGACCTGGTGGAGGATGCCGCGGGAGTGCTCGCTGCGCAGCAGGATGAAGCCGACCTGCGGCCCGTTGCCATGCGTGATGACCACGCGGTAGCCGCGCTCCAGCAGGTCTGTGATGTGGCGGGAGGTTTCGACCACCGCGGCGTATTGATCCGGCACGCTCATGTGGCGCGCGTCTTTGATCAGCGAGTTGCCGCCGATCGCGATGACAATCGTCTTCATCCTGATCCTTGTGGCCGGCGCTTCATTCACATAGAGGTTAGGCTGCCCGGTCCGGTTGGCGATGCGAAAATAGGCGCTCGGGCGGGGCCGTTTCCGGGCTGCGGCAGCTACCGTTTGGCATAAGACTTGCCTTCGGTTATGGTATGGTTGTTGCGGGGCTCAGGTGAGCGGCAGCCTGGTCGGCGGAGGGGGCGCAGGCAGCCGCGTGCCGAGACCGAAACTGAGCATAGTGTTATGTCTATCCTTGATTTGATCAAAGCCACCGTTGGTTGCGGCGGGATTGCCTTTCTCATTTACAGGTATCCGTTGCTCGGCCAGATCGTGCTGATCGGGTTCCTGAGCCTGTTGTGGCTGCTTTACGCCCACAAGACGATTGTCCAGCTCCGGCGCCGGTAAGCTGCCGGGCGCGGTCTTAAGCCGAGGCGCCGGTTCCCGGGAGAATCTCACCCTCCGCGGGGCGGGCGCTGCGCAATCCGGCTGGCGCCGGTGAGCAGAACGCCCGGCAGTATTCGCTATTCGCTGATGCGCGTTGCCGCTATCGTGCCGGCATGGATTTGGAAACGAACGTAACGGCGGTCCGGCAGCGCATCGAAGCCGCCTGCGCGCGCGCGGGGCGCGAGCCCGGCTCCGTCACCCTGGTGGCGGTGACGAAGACCCAGCCGCCCGAGGTGGTTTGCGCCGCCGCCGAGGCGGGGCTGCGCCTGTTTGGCGAGAACAAGGTGCAGGAAGCCAAAGCCAAGATTCCCCTCTGCCCGAGCCGCTTGCGCTGGCACATGGTCGGCCATTTGCAGACCAACAAGTGCCGCGACGCCGTGGAGCTTTTCGAGATGGTGCAAAGCGTGGACAGCCTGCGGCTGGCAGAGGAGCTGAACCGGCGCGCGGAGCAGGCGTCCAGGCGGCTGGCCATCCTGCTGGAGGTCAACGCGGTGGGGGAGGCCAGCAAGTTCGGATGCCGCCCCGACCAGTTGCTGGCGGACCTGGGCCGCATCAATGCGCTGCCACGGCTGGAAATCCAGGGTCTGATGACCGTGCCCCCGTGGACGCCCGATCCGGAGAAGGCGCGGCCGGTATTCCGCCAAATGCGCGAGCTGAAGTCGCGCTGCGAGCAGCTCCTGGGCGCGCCGCTGCCGCACTTGAGCATGGGCATGAGCGGGGATTACGAGGTGGCCATCGAGGAGGGCGCGACCATGGTGCGCATCGGCACGGCCTTATTCGGCGCGCGGCCTCGAGCCGGCGCCTGAGCTGGCTGCGCGCTGCGCGCGGCCGGGCGCTTTTTGGCTTCCGTCCGGATGCGGTCCGGCCTAGGCTCAGAGCTGTGACCACAGAAATGTTCCGCCGCGAGATCGCCGATGCGATGAAGGCCTACGAGAAATACGTGGTGTGCCTTGACAAGACGCCGGATGAATTCAAAGCCGCGCTGAAGTCGTTGCTGGCCAAGGCGATCCAGGCCTACGAGGGGCGCGGGCCGGAGCTGCGGCACGGCATTGCCCTGGACAAGCAGGTCACGGTCATTCTGAGCCAGAACGACACCCCGCGTCCGCTGTGCGGGATTTACTTCAATCTCCACTCGCCCTACCGAAAGAAGTCGCTGCCCAAAACCGTCAGGCCCCTGACCGAATCTATTGGCGGTGGCCAGCCAGAGCCCGAAGACTAACCCGCGCCGCGCGGGCTGCTCCGCCTTTCCGCGTTCCCCGGCGGCGGGCGGTCACTGACTGCGGACCTCGTCGCCAACCTCCGCCTCGCCGGCGACCAGGTCGGCCACGATGTTGTCTTCGCGCTGCGGGCCGGTGACTTTGACCTCGCCGACCTGCGACCCGCGCCGGTAGAGCGCAAGGCGCTGGCCCAGTGACGGCATCTTGTGCAAGGGAAACGTCAGCACCACATGCCGGGCGGTCGCATTGACCAACGCCACCTTGCCCGCCGGGATAACGTCCGGCGTTACAATCAGAGCGGGATTCTGAAAGGCCGGTTCGGCGGGCGCGGCGGGGGTTCCGGCGTGGGGCGCCGTCTGGGGGGCCGGCGGGGCCTTTTCCGATTTCCTGACGCAACCTGTGAGCGCCAGCGCGCCAGGGAGGATCGCCAAGAGCAAGACTCGCATACAGGCAATAAAGCGCCCGGGCGCGGCCGAGTCAACTCGCGATTGGACCTCAGTAAAGCAGGTATTTCTTGCGCGCCTGCCGGAAGGCGTCTTCGCCAGCCTTCCAGGACGCGACGACCTGGGCCGCGGAAGTTCCCGCCTGCAGGGCTTTGCGCGTCGCGTCGGTCCCGTTGACCTTGTCAAACATGCCGAACCCCCGCTTCCGCTTCTCCGCCTCGGCAAACGCGTCTATCCCCCCGACGCGTTTCAACGCCTCGATGGCGTAGAGGTTGATCGCGGTCAGGGGGGCGCGGCCCGGGTCGGTGAAATAGAGCTGCGCTCCGCCGATCACCTGGTTGGTGAACGCAAAGTAATACGGCTTGTAGGTAATGGGCCGCCATTTCACGCCGGGCAGACGATAGGCATTCAATGCCTCCGCCAGCTTGTGCGGGTCCAGGCCCGGCGAGGCGACGCACTCGAACGGCAGCGTGTAGCCAATCCCGATGCTGACGCTCATGAGCTCCCCCAGCATCCCCGTCGCCACCTGGTAGAGCGCCGACTCGCCATGCGGCACGTGCGGCGAACTCGGCACCCAGGGCAGGCCGGTCTCCGCCCACACCATGGAGCGGTTCCATCCCTTCATCGGCACGACGGTCAGGCGGCACGGCTTCTTGATGAAGCCCTCGCGGTTGATCAACTGGGCCAGCTCGCCGCAGGTCAGGCCATAGACGTAAGGCACGTTCCACTTGCTGACGCCCGAGCGGAATTTCTGGTCGAGCATCGCCCCCTCGATCCGCTCGCCGCCCAGCGGGTTGGGGCGGTCCAGCACGATGAACTCGAGGCCCGCTTCGCCGCACGCCTCCATCGCCACGCCCATCGTGCTGATGTAGGTATAAGAGCGGCACCCCGTGTCCTGCAAATCGTACACCATCGCGTCCAGCCCCTTGAGCATCTCCGGGGTGGGCTTGTGTGTCTTGCCATAGAGCGAATACGCCGGCAGCCCGGTGCGCTTATCCACCTGGGTCTCCACCTTCTCCCCGGCATCCACGTCGCCGTAAACTCCATGTTCCGGGCCGAACAACGCGACCAGCCTTACCCCCGGCGCGGCGCGCAGCACCTCGACGGTGGATTTCAACTGCCGGTTCACGCCCGAGGGATTGGTGATCAGGCCAATCCGCTTGCCTTGCAGCACGTTGAATTGGCTTTCGGCCAGCACTTCGTTGCCGAGTTTGACTTCCGCCCGGGCCATCCCGGGGAGCCCCAACCCCAGCACCAGTAGAGTTCGGATAAGCGTCTTCACTGCGCGGAGCTTAAACCTTCTCCGGCCGGAAGCAAAAGAATTTGCCGCCTCGAGCGCGGCACAGCGCCCTGACCTGGCCAGGACAAGGGCCGACGCCAGCCCGGGACGGCAGCAGCAGGCGAAAAGGCGGCACAAAAAGGCGGGCTAATACTCTTGACGGCAAGGCGGACTTTCTCATAGTCTGTCTGCCTGTTAGGCAAAATTCATGTTTGCGCAACTTAAGAGCCTGTTTTCCAATGACATTGGGATAGACCTCGGGACGGCAAATTCCGTTGTTTATGTACGGGATCAGGGCATCGTTCTGCGAGAGCCCTCGGTCGTCGCGATTCAGGCCGGGACCACGAATGTTCTTGCCGTAGGCGAAGAAGCCAAGCGGATGCTGGGGCGCACCCCGGGGAACATTGTGGCGATCCGGCCGATGAAAGATGGCGTCATTGCTGACTTCGAGATTACCGAAGCCATGCTGCGCCACTTCATCCAGAAGGTTCATCATCGGAAACTGATTGCGCCGCGGGTCGTCGTCGCGGTTCCGTCAGGTATTACCGAAGTGGAAAAGCGGGCGGTTAAGGACTCTGCCACTCATGCCGGCGCCCGGGAAGTGTATCTGATCGAGCAACCGATGGCATCGGCCATCGGCGTCGGTTTGCCGGTGCATGAACCGGCGGGGAACATGATCGTGGATATCGGCGGGGGAACTTGCGAGATCGCAATCATTTCCCTGGCCGGCATCGTCTTCAGCCGCAGCCTGCGGGTGGGCGGAGACGAATTCGACGAGACGATCGTGGCACACATTAAACGGGCCTATAACCTGATGATAGGCGAACGCACGGCGGAAGAGATCAAGATGCGAATTGGCTCAGCTTTTCCGCTGGAGCAGGAATTAACTATGGAAGTGAAGGGCCGCGATCTGAGCGCGGGTCTGCCCAAGACGCTGACCATCCGCTCGGAAGAGATTCGCGAGGCCCTGCAGGAGCCGTTGTCGAGTATTTTGGAGTCTGTACGCATCACCCTCGAGCGCTGCCCGCCCGAGTTGTCCTCCGACCTGGTGGACCGGGGCATCGTCATGGCGGGCGGGGGATCGCTGCTGCGCGGCATTGACCGGCTGGTGGCCGAAGAGACCGGTCTGCCGGTCCATGTCGCAGACGATCCGCTCAGCGCCGTTGCCGAAGGCACCGGCCGCGTGCTGCAGGAACTCCATTTTCTTAAGCGCGTTTCCTCTAGTTCCAAGTAGTTCCCTCCCTTCGCCATCACAGCGACTGGCGGTCGGCACGGGTAAACGGTCGCAAGCGACCCTTTGCCCGGGCGCCAGTCACCGATCGCTTATTGCCGACGGATTAGATGTTGAAACGGCCGCATTACATTACTTTGGGTCTGGTGGTGGCGCTGACGCTGGTTGTTCTGAACCTGCCCGGCCAAACAACCGCCCGCCTCAAGCTCGCCATCGGCAGTCTTTTTCTGCCCCTGTTCGGATTGGCCAGCTCCACGCAGCAGGCGGTCGGCGCCGCCGGCGACGCCGTCCTGCCGCGGCGGGAATTGGTCAAGCAGAATGAGCTGCTGCGCCAGGAGGAACAGCGGTTGAGACTGCAGGCGTTGCAGGCGCAGGAAATCGCCGGCGAGAACGCCCGCCTGCGGCAGCTCGTCGGCTGGCGCGCCCAGGCGCCCTGGAAACTCAAGCTGGCCAAGGTGGTTCTGCGCGAGCCCGCCAACTGGTGGCGCTCGGTCCAGATTGACCTCGGCAGCCGCGACGGCGTGCAAGTGAACCTGCCGGTCCTGACCACGGACGGCCTGGTGGGGCGGATCGCCTCGGTGAGCCTCACGCGCTCGCAGGTTGTCGTGATCGGGGATCCCAACTGCAAGGTCTCGGCGCGGGTCGAAAACGAGGCGCGCGACATCGGCGTCATCGGCGCGTCCAGCCCCCTGGCGGCCCAGTTGGTCGGGTTGGATTATCTTTCCCCGGGCGCCAATCTGAAACCCGCGCAAAGGGTGGCCACCAGCGGCGAGGGGGGCATTTTCCCGAAGGGCATTCCCATCGGCGTCATCGTTGATGTCCAGCCGGTGGACTACGGGTCGCGCTGCGAAGCCCGCGTGCGGCTGGCGGCCAACCTGAGCGCGCTGGAAGAGGTGTGGGTGATGTTTCCATGAACTGGCTCAATACAGCTTTCGTTCTGGGGGCGGCCTTCCTGGCGGTGTTTTGGGAAGCGGCGTTCGGCGGCGTGCGCCACCTGCTGGGGGCGCAAGTGGACCTGCTGCCGCCGCTCATGGTCTATGCCGCCCTGTCCGCGGGCATGACCACCGTGACCCTGCTCGCCGTTTGCGCGGGGCTGTGGTTCGACTCCCTTTCCGCCAACCCGCTGGGAGTCACCGTGCTTCCCTTGTTCGCAGTCGGCCTGGCGATCCACCTCCAGCGCGAGTTGATCCTGCGCGACCAGCCTTTCGCCCAGGCGGCCCTCGGGCTGGCGGCCAGCGCGGTGGTGCCCGCGCTGACACTGCTGCTGCTGCTGACCATGGGCCGCAGTCCGCTCTTCGGCTGGGGCACGCTGTGGCAATTCGTCGTGCTCTGCGTCGGGGGAGCCATCGCAACTCCGATCTGGTTTGAACTGTTCGCCTGGCTGCAGCGGGCGCTGGTGCACCGCAGCGCCCCCGAAGCCAGCTTCCGACTCGACCGCGAAATCCGGAGGGGACGCCGATGAACACCCGCAGACAGTTCAAGCGCGCCAATGATCGGCCAGGCAAGGGGCAGACCGGGGCCTCGCGGATTGTCCCGCCCGCCGCCGCCCCGGCCCATTACCACGGCTCTGGAAACTGATGTTCATCTTCGACCAACTCAGAAAAGACGACGTCCACCTGCGGATGGTGGCGGTGACAGTCCTGGTCGGGCTGGGCATCTTGCTGGGTGGGTTGTGGTGGGTGCAGGTCGTCTCGGCGGGCGAATACCGGACCAAGCTCGAACGGCAGTCATTCCGCACGGTTCGCATCCCGGCGGTGCGCGGCAAGATTCTGGACCGCAACGGGGTTGCGCTGGCGGAGAACCGCCCCACCTACAACGTGAGTTTGTACTTCGAGGAACTCCAGGACTCGTTCGACGCGGCGTATTCGGAGAAAGCCTCCCGCGCCCGCGCCGATCTGAAGCTCCGCCAACAGGACCTGGAGAACCGGTTGAACCGCAAGCTGACCAAGGACGAGCGCAAGCCATTCATTTTCACCCAGGCCAACCGGAGCGCTTTGCGGCGGGCGGCGCGCTACGAGGTGGCCAGCAACGTGGTGCATCAGGTCAGCCAGCGGCTGCAGCAACCGCTCTCGCTGGTGGCGACCAACTTCGAGGTTCATTACCAAAAGCGTCTCGTCCTGCCTTACCGGGTGGTGACCGACCTGACGCCGGAGCAAATCGCGCGGTTTGAAGAGCAGTCCACCAGCCCGATGGGCGTGGACCTGGAGATACAGTCAACCCGCTGCTATCCTTACGGCACAACGGCAAGCCACGCGCTCGGCCATTTGCAGCGCGACGACAGCTCGGTCGAGGGCGAGGAGGCTTTCTTCTCGTTCCGGCTGCCCGATTACCGCGGCATTGTCGGGATCGAGTACGCCTTCGACAAGGAACTGCGCGGGGTGGCCGGCGCCAAGTCGGTGCTGGTGAATAACGTCGGCTACCGCCAGACCGAGAATATCTGGAGCCCGGCCGCGCCCGGCCGCAACGTGGTGCTGGCGATTGACCTGGCGGTGCAACAGGCGGCGGAACGCGCGCTGCAAGGCGCCTCTGGCCCGACGACGCGCGGGACGGTCGTGATCATGGAGGTGCGGACAGGCGACATCCTCGCATTGGTTTCGTCGCCCACGCTGGACCCGAATTGGTTCGTGCGGGGGGTGACGCCCGAGCAGTGGCAGCGCATCACCGACCTGAACGCGGAGAAGAATCGCGCCACGTTTGAGAACTACATGCCGGGCTCCGTGTTCAAGACGGTGGTGGGGATGGCCGCGCTGGAGAACGGCTGGAACCCGGAGGCAACTATCCACGTCGAGCCCAATCCCGCCCAGCCCAATAAAGGCCATAAGCGAATCGGCAATCATACGTTCAGGGACCTGGCCCCCCCCGGGGATTACAACTTCCGCCGGGCGCTGAAGCTCTCGAGCAATTCTTATTTCATCACCTGCGGCCTGCGCACCGGACCGGAACCGATTATCCGCCTGGGGCATCGGCTGCATTTCGGCGAGCGCGCGGGTTTGCCCACCCGCCAGGATGCCCCCGGCCAGTTCCCCGGCCTGCAGCGCCTCCGCGCGGGCTGGACCGACGGCAACACCGGCAACCTGTGCATCGGGCAGGACCCGGTGTGGGTCACGCCGCTGCAAGTCGCGGTCCTGACCGCGGCCATTGCCAACGGCGGCACCGTCCTCTGGCCCCGGCTGGTGGACCGCATCGAATCGGCCGACCCGACCTCGCCCTCGCCGCCGCAGGTCTTTCCCCGGGGCCGGGCGCGGGATCATTTGGGCGTGAGCGCCCGCACGCTGAGGATTCTGCGGGAGGCCATGCTGGCCGACGTCGAAGACGCCGACGGCACGGGCCGCGCGGCGGCTGTCCCGGGCATGCGGGCGGGCGGCAAGACCGGCACAGCCCAGGTGCAGGACACGCGCAACGTCAAGACCGGCCAGACGACCTGGTTCGCCTCGTTTGCGCCTTATGAACAACCACGATACGCCGTCGTCGTGATGGTCGAGAACGGTGTCTCCGGCGGCGCCACCTGCGCCCCGATCGCCGGCAAGATTTACGCCGCCCTGCTCGACTGGGAGCGGGCGAAACTGGCCAGGTCCCCGGCCGTTGCCCGCAACAACTGATGCGCCATTCCAGACCCTGACATGTTTGATCAAGACCTCCAAAGCCATGAATCCCGCGTTGACCGGCTTCAGATAGCCGCGCTGGGCGGGCTGATGCTGCTGGGGGCGGTCTTCGTCTACAGCGCAACGATGGTCAGCGAGTCAGCCGCCACGCTGGCGTGGCACAAGCAGAGCTGGTTCCGGCAAGTCATTTGGTATGTGCTGGGAATCGGCGGCGCCGCCATCGTTTGCTGTGTGAACTATCGCACCCTGGCGCGGTGGTCCATGGTCATTTACTGGGCTGCGATCCTGATGCTGGCCCTGGTGCTGGCCTTCGGCACCGTGCGCTTTGGAGCGCGACGCTGGTTCGACCTGGGCTTCTTCAGCCTGCAGCCGTCGGAGTTCGCCAAGCTGGCATTCATCCTGGCCCAGGCCCATTACCTGAGCCGGCCGATCGAGGAATTGCGAGTGCTGCTGACCTTCTGGAAGTCGCTCGGGCTGATGATCCTGCCGTTCCTGTTGATCCTGAAGGAACCCGACCTGGGCTCTGCGCTGGTGTTTCTGCCGACCGGGCTGGCGATCCTGTTCGTGGCCGGGATTCCCAGGCGTTACCTGCTGCGCCTGCTCGGCGGGGTGGGCCTCCTGGGCGCGCTGTTCGTGGCCGACGTGCTGTTCGCCCCGCCCAACTGGCAGGTCAAGCTCGAAGACTATCAGCGGCGGCGGCTGATGGTGTATTTTGGCAAGGAAGAACCTGCGCCGCCGGGTGCGTCCAGGGCGGATTTGGCCCGCTTGCGTCAGCAGCAGGCTGATTACACGCACAATGTGCGTCAGGCGTTGATCTCCGTCGGCTCCGGCGGGCTCACCGGGAAAGGCTGGCGGCAGGGCACGCAAAACGCCTTGGGCTTTCTGCCGCGGCCCGTGGCGCACAATGATTTCATTTTCTCCGTCATTGCCGAGGAGAAAGGATTCGTCGGCAGCGTGATTGTCCTCACGCTCTACGGGGTGGTTCTGTTCTCGGGAATCAGAATCGCCGGCCAGGCGCGCGATCGCCTGGGCAAGATGATGGCCGTGGGCGTCGTCGCCCTCATCTTCAGCCATGTCTTCATCAATATCGGCATGAACATTCGGTTAATGCCCGTGACGGGCGTGCCGCTGCCGCTGTTAAGTTACGGCGGATCATCAGTGCTCGGCTCGTTGATCGCTATGGGCATCCTGCAAAACGTGTACATCTATCGAAAGACCTATTAATATGAATGACAAGAAGTTCTCTCGCCGCCGGCGCGGCATGCGGTTCCGCCCCGCTCGCGGCATAGGGCATGGGCAGCCGCCCCAGCCCGACCGCGAAGCCATCCAGGCCCGCGCCGAGGCCGTCGGCGGCCCCCCGACCCCGGAAAAGATCTATGAACGCCGCCACGACCACGAGATTGACCGGTCGGAGAATATCGCCGCCGGCTTGCCGCCGGACGGGCTGCCCAAACCAGCGACCGGGCCGGTGGATAAGACCCGGTTCCGCGAACCGAACCTCCAAACCCCCGAACGCGTCCAGGAGGAAACACCCTTCGCGCCCGTCTCCATCAAGGAGCAGCCCAAGGGAATTGTGGAAACCATCCGCACCGCGGCCAACAGCCTGGTCAAGCGCGTCCAACGGCTGATCAAACCAATCAAGCGAACCCACAAGGAGGTCGTCATTAACACCGAAACCCTCGAAACGCGCGTCGCCGTCTCCGAGGAAGGCCGGCTCGAGGAATTTACCATCGAGCGCACGACCGAAGAACGGCTGGTCGGCAGCATCTTCAAAGGCAAGGTCCGCAACCTGGAAGACGGCCTCAAAGCCGCCTTTGTGGACATCGGGTTCGAGAAGAACGCCTTTCTGCACTACTGGGACATTGTACCGAACAGCTTCGATAGCGGCGTCGAGATCGTGGACCGCGGCACCCGGCGGCACGACAAACCCAAGATTACTCAAAAGGACATCCCGCGCCTCTACCCGCCAGGCAGCGAAATCATCGCCCAGGTGACCAAAGGCCCCATCGGCACCAAAGGCCCCCGCGTCACGACCAACCTCGTCCTGCCGGGCCGCTACCTTGTCCTGCTCCCCAACTCAGACCAAAGCGGCATCTCGCGCAAGATAGAAAACCAACAGGAGCGGCAGCGCTTGAAGAAGATTCTGCGCGAGCTCGCCATTCCGGACGGCATGGGCGTGATCATGCGCACCGTGGGCGAAGGGCAGCAAAAGCGGTATTTCGTGCGCGACCTCGCCCTCCTGCTCGAAGAGTGGAGCCAAATCCAGGAGCGCATCAAGACCCAGCCCCTGGCCAGTTGCGTGTTCCAGGAGCCCGACCTGATCGAGCGCACCGTGCGCGACTTCCTGACCGAAGACGTCGCGCGCATCGTCGTGGACAGCCCGAAGGCCTACGACCGCATGCGCGAGATGATCTCCAAGATATCCAAGCGTTCCGCCGACAAGGTCAAACTCTACAGCGACCCGCAGCCGATCTTCGACCGCTTCAACATCACCCGGCAGTTGGAGAACGCCTTCTCCCGCCAGGTGCACCTCAAGAGCGGCGGCTACATCGTCGTGGATGAAACCGAGGCGCTGGTCGCCATTGACGTCAACACCGGCCGCCACAAGGGCGGCAAGGACCAGGAGGCGACCATCCTCAAGGTGAACCTCGAGGCCGCCGACGAAATCGCCCGCCAATTGCGCCTGCGCAACATGGGCGGCTTGATCGTGCTCGACTTCATTGACATGAAATCACGCCGCGACCAGCAGCAGGTCTATCAGCGCATGAAAGAGGCCCTGCACCGCGACAAGGCCAAGACCCACGTCCTGCCCATCTCGCAGCTTGGCCTGCTGGAAATGACCCGCCAGCGCCACTCCGAGAGCGTCAACGCCGCCGTTTACGATGATTGCCCCTACTGCAAAGGCCGCGGCAAGGTCAAGAGCGCGCTCACCATGAGCGTCGAAATCCAGCGCAAATTGAGCGAGATCCTCAAGAAACGCCCGCGCGACGAGTCGGACTTCCAATTGCGCATCGTGGTGCACCCCACCATTCTCGAACGGCTCCGCAAGGAAGATGAGAAGCACCTCATCGAAATGGAGAAACGCTACTTCGGCAAACTCTCCTTCCGGGCCGACCCCGGCCTCCACGCCGAGCAGTTCAAGATTGTCAACGTCGCCAACAACGAAGAACTGGCCAG
>CAZHEW010000064.1:0-11632 GCA_964531815.1 uncultured Verrucomicrobiota bacterium | reverse complement strand
TCGCGGAGTGGGAGAAGGAGCTCCAGCAGATTGGCACCCCGTCACTGCGGGAATCGAGCCGCCAGCAGCTCGACACCACGCGCCGGCGCTACGACGAAATGCACAACGCCTTGACCAGCGCCGAGCAAAGCATGACGCCGGTTCTGACCCAGTTCAACGACTACGTGCTCTACCTCAAACACAACCTGAACGCCCAGGCCATCGCGTCGCTCAAGGGCGAGGCCGCGAACATTCAGAGCGAAATCTCGCGGCTCATCGAGTCCATGAACCGCTCGATCTCCCGCGCCGACGAGTTCGTCAAGCACATGAACTGATCGTGCGGCCGGCCGCGGCAACCCGGAGCCCCGGCGAAGGGGCGTCGGGCGACAACCGCGGCCGGAGCGTGGGGGCGGGTTTGTTGCCTCGCGGTCGGATTCTTCGGGACCAATCGCGCGGTTCTCGGTTCGACAGTTCGTCGCGTCCGCGCGCGACGACGGGAAATTGTGTGACCGCGAGATGAGGCGCGGTTTTTTGGCAATCTTATGTTGCGCAATGTGCCTGGCGATGATAGTGTTTCATTCATTGGCCGGGCAGACCTGTCTGGCAATCAAGTTGATCCGGCAATAGTGAAACACAAGCAACCAAGGAAATTGTATGAATGAAATGATTGAGCAACTGAGACAGCAATTCGCCGAATTCGGGCCAAATCTGTTGGCGGGCCTGGCGGTGCTCGTGGCGGGCTGGTTGGTGGCGCTCTTCGCGGCCTTCGTGACGCGCAAACTTCTCAGCAAGACTTCCGTGGATAATCGGATTGCCCAGTGGATGGGCGGTCCTGAAAGCAAGCGGCAGGTGCCGATTGAACAATGGGCGAGCAAGGCGGTGTTCTACCTCATCATGCTCATCGTGCTGATCGCGTTCTTTGCCACGATCAAACTCACAATGGTCTCCGAGCCGCTGAACGGCCTGGTGCAACCGATTCTGGCCTTCCTGCCCCGGCTTGTCGGCGCCGGCGTGCTGATTCTCGTGGCGTGGGTGCTGGCCACGGTATTGAGAAACGTGATCGCGAGCATTCTCCGGGCCACGAAGCTGGACGAGAAGCTGAGCGGCGCGGCCGGTGAAGAGAACAAGCCCATGCCCTTGAGCAAGACGTTTGCGGACGTCGTTTACTGGCTGGTGTTCCTGATTTTTCTGCCGCTGATCCTCCAGGCGCTGGAGATGAACGCGCTGCTGGAGCCGCTCACGACGCTGTTCAACAAGGTGTTTGCCTTCCTGCCGAACATCTTCTCGGCCGCCGCCATCCTGGTCATCGGCTGGTTTATTGCCCGCATCGTGCAGCGGCTCGTGCAGAGCCTGCTGGCCAGCGCCGGCGTGGATCGGCTGAGTGAGAAGTGGGGGCTGGCGGCGTCGCTTGGCAAGCAAAAGCTTTCCGGCGTGCTCGGCCTCGTGCTCTACTTCGTGATCCTTGTGCCGGTCCTGATCAGCGCGCTCTCGGCGCTGCAGTTGGAGGCCGTCACCAAGCCCGCCAGCGACATGCTCGGCAAAATGATGGACGCGCTGCCCAACATTATCGGGGCTTCGATCGTGGTGCTGATCGCCGTGGTCATTGGCAAAGTGGTGTCCGGCATTGTGACCAATCTGCTGGCCGGGGTGGGCTTCAACAACGTGTTGGTCAAACTGGGGCTGGCCAAACAGGCGCCGCAAGGCCGGCAGGCGCCTGCTGCGGTTGTTGGCATGCTGGTCCTGGCGCTCATCATCGCGCTGGCTTCGGTTACCGCGGCCGACATGCTCGGGTTCCAGGCTGTGGGCGTTATGATCCAGGACTTCATTGTGTTTGCGGGCCATATTCTCATGGGCGTCCTGATCTTCGCGCTTGGCCTGCTGCTGGCGCAGATTGTTGTGAAAGGCATCTCGGCCAGCGATGCGCGCAACGCGCGGCGCCTGGCGCTGGTGGCGCGGGTGGTTATTCTGGCGCTCGCGGGTGCAATGGCGTTGCGCCAAACCGGTGTCGCGGATGACATTGTGAATCTGGCCTTTGGACTAACGCTGGGCGCGGCCGCCGTGGCATTCGCGCTGGCCTTTGGGCTGGGCGGTCGGGACCAGGCGGCCCGCACCTTGGATGAATGGCGCAGCCTGGACGCAAAAGATCGGCCGAAGCAGTGAGGCGGAGCTGAATTCAGCCCGTCGCAGGTGGCTTCGGAGCAACCAAGCAGAAAGAACAGACAACACAAAGCAACTGAACGAGAAGAAAGGAAAACAGAATGGCAGATAAAGCACGACGCACAACTCATCGCAGCAGCAAGGGCAAGAAGCTCTACGCCGTCCGGAATGCGAAGGGTCGCTTCAAGGACATTCAAACCTACGAACGCGCCCACCGCGCCGACTTGGCTCGTAAGAGCAAGACCGAGGCCAAGCCCAAGGCTAAGGCCAATGTCAAGGCCAAAGTCAAGGCCAAGGCCAAGGGCAAGCGTTAAAGCGCACAACTGATTAAGGCGGCGACAGTGACCCTGTCGCCGCCTTGCGCGTACCGGCCTAACGCCATACGCAGGGAGAGTCTCCGCCCGGTTCGCGCAGCCCCCCGGCCTGGGATTGGCCGCGGGCCTGGCTTCGGCAGGCCACGAGCCCTGGCCGTATTGAGGGGTTCGCAGTTCCGTCGCGGGAACCCTGGGCCAGCCAGGACTGGGTCGAGCCGCGCGACCCGGCGCCACGGCTCATGGCCGCTCAGGAGGGGAGGTCCTTGCCCGTGGAGGTGACTGTGAGCTTGCCGTGCTTAACGCCCCTGGCGGCGATCAGTTCGTCGGCGATCGTCTTGACGGTTCGGGCTTTGCCCCGCACCGCCAGGACCTCCAGGCAGTTGTGGTGATCCAGATGGACGTGCAGCGTGGAGAGAATGACGTCGTGATGATCGTGCTGGATATCGGTGAGGGTGGTTTGGACGTGCTGTTTGTGGTGGTCGTAGACCAGGGTGATGGTGCCGGCGATCTCGCAGTCGCCGCAGTTCTGCCGATGCTCGACCAGGCCGGCGCGAATGAGGTCCGCGACGGCCAGGGAACGGTTGGCGTAGCCCTTTTCGCGGGTCATCCGGTCGAGCTGTTTGGCCAGGTCGGCCGGGACGGACACGGTAAAGCGGACGACGCCATGGTTGTTTTGGGCTTTCACAGGCTTGAGGTGGCAGCGGGGCGGGAGCCGACGAATGGAGGCGGCATGGGATCAGGGACTCTTGAATTGCATTCCGTCCCGAGTGGCGAAGCGCACAATTACACCGTCGCCGCCGACGCGCTTGTACCAGGTCAGTTCGCTCATGGGAGCGTGGCTGCTCTGACTGCGAGCGCTCCTGGGGCGCGGTCCCAGGCTCCACAGCGCCCAGCGCACCGGGCTTTCGGCGGGCTGGGAGTAGAACTTGCCGAAGTCGCTCTTGAGGTTGGGGAAATTGGTGGGCACCCAGAGCGCGTAGTTGCCGGCCGGCTCGCCGTTGAGCAACAGCGGGCCCGGCGCGGCATATTTATACGTGTGCCCGGGGTCGAACGGGTCTTCCAGGTTGGCATCGCGCCCGTCCGCTTCGCTGCGCGGCAGGTAGCGGCTCTCGGCCAGTTCCACCGGCAGTTGGCACCAATGGTCGCGCAAGTTGGTGTTGCAGTTCTCGCGCACGGGAGGGATTTTGCCGCCGTGGTCGTCTGAGTACATCTGCAGCGCGAGGCCGATGCCGTAGAGCTCGGCATGGACCTTCGCCACCAGGGCTTTCTCCTTTGCCCGCGCGATGGCCGGCAGCAGCAGGCTCGCCAGCAGCGCCATGATAGCGATGACGACTAACAGCTCGATGAGGGTGAAGCCACGCGCCCACCCCCCCGGCGCGGCGGCTGGGGGTGCGGACTCACGATCAAAGCGGCGGCTCACGGCATCACTGTAAACCGTCACCGCACCCGCTGCAATCGGAAGAACCTTGCCTGCGCTTCCGCCGGATCCAGGATCACCGTCCAGCGGTCGTTCGCCAGCGCCGGCACATTTGTCACTTGTTCCCAAGTGTTCGGCGCAGCAACGCTGTTGCCGTTATACAACTGGTAGTTGGCCAGCGAACCCGGCCAGGTGATGACGGTTTGAGGCTGGGCGGCAATGCTCAGAACCGCCGGTTCCGATGGCAGGATTTCCTGGACGAACAGTTCGTAGCCGTTTGTGCCCTGTGAACCCGAGCCGCTCTCCTGGTTGAAAACGCCGATAGCGTCAAAGGCGTTGGCCGGCGCGGGGCCGAGGCTGTAGCGGGGATGGCGCAACCTGAACAACCGGTTCTCGCCGTCGGTCACCGGGCAGAGGCGGTTGCCCCAGGTGTTGGTCGGGTTCCAACCCTCCGCGCTCAGCAACCTCAGGCCATTGAGCCGGACGCGTATGCCCTGCCAATGTTCGCCGCCCGCGGCGCGCGCCGCGTCGAAGATGTCCTCGGACGTGGCGGGGTTGTTGTCGTTGGTGCGCACGAGCGAGGCCAGCGAGAGCACTTCCGGCGCGGGCAGGCCGTAGTTGGAGGTGACCAGCGATATGGTGAAGTCATAATCCGGCTCGTTACGGTGCATTTCATTAATGTTCCGCTTGCCGCCAAAGAAGAGAGAGCCTTTGGCCGTGATCGAGACGAGGTCGCCCTTCCGGAAAGCGTGGCCGGTGGCCGGGTCGTGGTTGAGCCGCGCGATTTCAGCCAGCCACGCTTCGTTGCTGTAACTGAAGGAGTCGTCGCCCGGCGAACGCCGCGTCGCGTAGTTCTGGCCCATCCAGCAGGTGGTGCCCCCGCGGTCGCCCGCCTCCGCCGCCTGCACCACGATCTGCCACTCGCCACCCATGGTGCCGGCCGAGGCTGGCTGAAAGTTCGCCGTCGAATCCAGCATCTCCTCCGGGTCGGTGAGCAGGATGCCCTGGACTGTGAGCGGGTAGCTGGCCGCCCACGTGCCAACTCCGTTGGCATTGACAGCCTGCAGGTTCGCGTGCGTCTCGGCGCGCGCGGACGCGGCCAGCAGGGTCACGGCCAGCGCCAACCCACGGAGCACGCGGGCAAGCGAGGGCACCCATCGGGAACTTGTCGTGTCATGCGAGAATACATGCAGTATTACGCTCATGAAGAATAATATGAACCCGCGCGTCGCCCCGCACAACACCAAAGTTCTGCCCCGCCCGAAGACAGGCGCATCGCGAATTGTGACAGCATGCCTGGGATAGCCAGCGACCGGCATGGCTTGCGGGGCCAGTCGGGATTCCGCAGCGGGCTGTGGCGGCAGGGGAGGGATGCGCCCGAGGAGTGGGGGTCCGCGCGACACCGGTTGTCCGGCGTCCGCATGCGCGTCGCGCGCGCCCGGGATTGCGCGCCCCGCACGATGAGCCTCGGAGACTGTAAACCTGCGTCCTATCGCAGCCAGAAGCTGAAGTAGAGGTACATGCCTGCTACGAGCAGCAGGATGGTGGCGACCATGAGTCGGTTGCCCCAGTCCCAGCTCTTGCGGATTTCCTCAGCCGCTTCGGTGTGAATCGAGCCGTAGGTTAATCCTCTGATCTTCTCCTCAGGCGGCGGCGGGGTCAGGAGTGAAGCCGCGATGATGAGGACGGCGCTGGCGGCGAAGAGAAGCCCGGTTGCATACAGGAAGTTGAAGTCGCCGATGGCAGCAAGGAACGCCGGGTGCGCGCACTTGCCCTTGCCGTAGAATGCCTGGATGGTGAGCTTGATCATGCCGAGCACGAAACCGCCAGCCAGGCCCCACGTGGCGCCCGCCGAGTTGATGCGCTTCCAGAACAGGCCCAGGAAGAACACCGCCGTGATGGGCGGCGCAAGGTAGCCTTGCACGCTCTGCAGGTATTGGTAAAGACCGCCGCCGGAGACTTTGGCCATGACCGGAATCCACACGATGCCCAGTAGCACCACCACCGCCGTGGCAATACGCCCCACCGTGAGCAGGTGTTGCTTGGACCGGCCCGGCCGCACCTTCTCATAGATGTCCACCGTGAAGAGCGAGGCGCTGGAGTTGAAGAGCGACGCCAGAGAACTCATCAGGGCGGCCAGCAGGCACGCGACGATCAGACCGCGAACGCCAGCCGGCAGAAGAGACTTCACCAGGCAGGGAAACACCTGGTCACCGTCAATCGGCGCCACTGTTTGTCCGGCCATGATCTTGGGGGGCAGTTGGAGAATGCCCTTCTGGTGCAAGGCCCAGCCAATCATGCCGGGGATAAGAAAAATCAGCACGGGCCAGACCTTCAGCAAGCCACCAAACAGCGAGCCGCGGCGTGCGGTGGCGAGGTCTTTGGCCGACAGAGCGCGTTGGACGATGTATTGATCGGTGCACCAATACCAGAGGCCGACAATGGGCGAGGCAATCACGATGCCGAGCCAGGGAAAACCGGGGTCAGACAGGGGGCGCCAGAAGGCAAAGTCAGCCGAGTTGGCCCTGCATTGGTTCACGAGTTCGCTCCATCCAGCCAGGGCACCCGCTCCCTCGCCCAACCTGGAGAGACCTATGAAGGTGATCCCAAACGAGCCGAGCAGGATGATAATGGCCTGGGGCGTGGCCGTGGACATGATGGCCCGCATGCCGCCAAAGACCGTATAAATACCCGTGATGAGCACGGTGGAAAAGGCACCAACCCAGAAAGCGTTCCGGGGCGACCCGAAGGTATCAGGGAGCAGCGCCTGAAAGACAATCGCGCCGGCGTAAACGGTGACACTCACCTTGGTAAAAACGTAGGCGACCAATGAGACGCAGGAGAGAATCCAGCGCGCGCGGGCGCTAAAGCGGCGTTCGAGGAACTCGGGGATGGTTTGCACGCCCGACTTGTAATAGAAGGGGACGAACAGGCCCGCCAACACGATCAAACACCAGGCGTGCAACTCCCAGTGGGCCATCGCCATGCCGGTCACAGCCCCCTGCCCGGCCAGGCCGACAATGTGTTCGGAGCCGATGTTCGAGGTAAAGATGGATGCCCCGATAACCACCCAGCCGGCGTTTCGACCGGCGAGAAAGTAATCTACGCTGTCCTTTTGATGCCTCCCATACCACCAGGCGAGCCAGCCGATGAGGGCGAAGTATAGAAGAACGACAACCCAATCAAGCCAATGCATAGGTTCTGTTCCAGCAGGTTAGGCCTTTGTTCCGGGGCTCTGTCCGTAGTAGGCGCCCGGCCCGTGTTTGCGGAGAAAGTGTTTGTCCAGCAGGACGCTTGGAATGGAAGATGTCTTCGGGTCAATGCGCAGAGTCTCGCTGTTGAGGCGTGCGAGCATCTCCAGCATACTCGCGTTGTGGACGGCCTCGCCGACGTCCTTGCCCCAGGTGAACGGCCCGTGGCTCGCCAGCAGCACCGCCGGATGCCGCAACGGATCCAGTCCCCGCAACGTCTCAACGATGACGCGGCCGGTGTTGGCCTCGTAATCCTTCTCTATTTCCGCCGGCTCCAGCCTGCGCGTGCAGGGGACGATGCCGCCGCAGAAATCAGCCTGTGTCGTGCCGTAGCAGGGCAGAGCTTTCTTCGCCTGGGCCCACGCGGTGGCGTAGAGGCTGTGGGTGTGAACGATGCCGCCGATGCGGGGAAACGCGCGGTAAAGCACCAGGTGGGTCGCAGTGTCCGAGCTGGGGTTGAACCGGCCTTCGACGACCTGGCCGGTGTGGAGCGAAACCACAACCATGTGGCGGGGCGCCATGCCCTCGTAGGGCACGCCGGACGGCTTGATGACGACCAGGCCGCGCCGCCGATCAATGCCGCTGGCGTTGCCAAAGGTCTGAATCACCAAACCCGCTTTGACCAGGTCCAGGTTTGCGCGGCAGACAGCTTGCTTGAGTTGTTCCAGCATGCCCTAACCGGTGAAGCCGCGGTGCAAGCCATAATAGACTTCGTTCCACCTCAGTTCCTGCTTGAACTGGCGGAGCCGGGTGTCCGCGTCAATAACCATCAGCTCGACGCCCGCCATGCCGGCGAAGTCCTCGAGCATCTCGGTGGTGACCGCCTGGCTGAAGCCGGTGTGGTGGGCGCCGCCGGCGTAAATCCACGCCGCAGCGGCGGTCGCCAGGTCGGGCTTGGGCTCCCACACGGCACGGGCGACCGGCAGGCGGGGCAGCGGCTTGTCGGCGGGCACGACTTCCACTTCGTTCACGAGCAGCCGAAAGCGGTTGCCCAGATCAATGAGGGATGCGTTGAGCGCCGGGCCGGCGGCGGTGTCGAAGACCAGGCGCGCGGGGGCTGCCTTGCCGCCGATGCCAAGCGGATGCACCTCCAGCGAGGGGCGGCCCCGGGCGATGCTGGGGCAGATTTCCAGCATGTGCGCGCCCAGCACCAGGCTGCGCTTCGGGTCCAGATGATAGGTGTAATCCTCCATGAAGGAAGTGCCGCCATTGCGCCCGGCGGCCATGACTTTCATGGCTCGCACCAGCGCACAGGTCTTCCAGTCGCCCTCCGGGCCAAAGCCGTAGCCGTCGGCCATGAGCCGTTGCACCGCCACGCCGGGCAACTGGGGCAAACCATGCAGGTCTTCAAAGCTGTCAGTGAAGCCCTTGAACTCACCGGCGCCCAGGAACGCGCGCAGGCCCAGTTCGATGCGGGCCGCGTCACGCAAGGATGACCGCAGCGCGCCAGTCTTGCGGAGTTTGGGCGCCACCGTGTAGCGGTGCTCGTACTCGGCAATCAGCCGGTCAATCTCCCGGTCCGTTACCGCGTTGACCGGCTTGACGAGGTCGCCGATGCCGTAGCCGTTGACCGAGTAGCCGAACTGCACCTGGGCTGCAACCTTGTCGCCCTCGGTGACAGCCACCTCTCGCATGTTGTCGCCGAACCGGCAGAACCTGGCCCCTTGCCAATCGTGCCACGCTGCCGCGGCGCGGCACCAGGCGCCGATGCGTCGCTGCACGGCGGCGTCCTGCCAGTGGCCCACCACCACCTTCCGGTCCAGACGCAGGCGGCTCATGATGAACCCGTGCTCGCGGTCGCCGTGCGTCGCCTGGTTGAGGTTCATGAAGTCCATGTCAATGGACGACCAGGGGATTTCGCGGTTGTACTGGGTGTGCAGGTGCAGCAGCGGCTTGCGCAGCAATTTGAGGCCGGCAATCCACATCTTCGACGGCGAGAAGGTGTGGCACCATGTGACCAGGCCAACGCAATGGGGGCTCGAATTGGCGCCCTGGCACAAGGCGGTCGCTTCTCCTGGCGTCTTGACCACCGGCTTGACGACCACCCGGACGGGGATGGACGCCGCCGTGTCCAGCGCCCGACCAACCTGCGCCGCGTTCGCAGCGACTTTCCTGAGGACCTCAGCCCCGTAGAGATTCTGGCTGCCCGCGGCGAGCCAGATCTCGAATTGGCTCAGGTCAACAGCGCTCATGGTCTGCTCTTCGTGGCGGGTTGGCTGCCCCTACTTCCGCACCGAGAACTTGTAGATGATGGTATTGCGGTAAACCTCGCCCGGCTTGAGCACCACCGAGGGGAAATTGGGCTGGTTTGGCGAGTCGGGATAATGCTGCGGCTCCATGCAGAAGCCGTTGCGGAATTTGTAGGCCCAGCCGCCTTTGCCGATGTTCTTGCCGTCGAGGAAATTGCCCGAGTAGAACTGCAGGCCCGGTTCGGTGGACAACACTTCCAGGACCCGGCCGCTGGCCGGGTCATAGACACGCGCCATCAGGCCAAGTTGTCCCATCGGCTTGTTGATGACCCAGTTGTGGTCGTAGCCGCCGCCGAACTTGAGTTGCTCGTCGTCCTGACCGATGCGCGCGCCGATGGCCGTGGGCGTCCGGAAGTCAAACGGCGTGCCCTCCACCGGCCGCAACTCCCCGGTCGGGATCAGTGTGCTGTCCACGGGCGTAAACTTGTCGGCCGGCAGCATGATCTCGTGGCTGAGGATGTCGCCCTTGCCGGAGAGGTTGAAGTAGGAGTGGTGCGTAAGGTTGACAACGGTGTCCTTGTCCGTCGTGGCCTTGTACTGGATCTTGAGCGCGTTGTCTTCGGTCAGGGAGTATATAGTCGTCACATGCAGCGTGCCTGGATAGCCCTCCTCGCCATCCTTGCTCACATAGTTCAATTCCAGCTCCGGTCCCGTCAGGCTCGCCCGGATCGTGGGTTGCCAGACCACTTTGTCAAAGCCCTTAAGCCCGCCGTGCAAAGCGTTCGGGCCATTGTTGACCGCCAGGGTGTATTGCCGGCCGTTGAGCGTGAACTTGCCCTTGGCAATCCGGTTTCCGTAACGCCCGATCAGCGCGCCGAAATACGGGCTGTCTTTGAGGTAATCCTCCAGCTTGTCGTACCCGAGCGTGACATCCCCGAACTGGCCGTTGCGATCCGGCACTTTCAGGAAGACGACCAGGCCGCCGTAATTGCAGATGCCGACCTCGGCCCCGTGGTTGTTGCGGAGGGTGAAGAGCTCGACGGCGGTGCCGTCTTTCGTCTGGCCGAAAGGCTGATGGGAGACTTGCCCTTTTTGACCGGCAAAATGTGACACGTTCGTGCAACTCACCAGCGCCGCGGCGCCTATGCTAACGGTAAGGATACTAAGCCATTGATACTTCTTCTTCATGATCATGTGTCTTTCTTGATTTCTCGTGGTTCACTTCCGCGCCCGGTTGCGGATTTCAATTAACCGCTTCATGACGTCATACAGGTTGCCGGGGGCCTCTTGTGTCCCGAACGCATCATGGAGCTTGCGGTAAAGGGAATAAAGCTCTTTATACACGGCATGGGCGGCCGGGTTGGGCCGGAACACCCGCGCCTTGAGGCCGGTCATGGCCTTCTGCGCTTCCTCGCAAGTGGCGTAGCCGCCCGCCGATTTGCCCGCGACGACCGCCCCCGCGATGGCCGCGCCCAACGCGCAGGTCTGCGCCGAGCGCGAGATCCTGTTGGGCCGCCCGGTCACATCCGCGTAGATTTGCATCACCAGCGGGTTCTTCTCGGCAATGCCGCCGCAGTTGACAATCTGTCCGACCCGGAGGGCGTATTCCTCGAAGCGCGTGACGATCGTCAGCGCGCCGAACGCGGTCGCCTCGATGAGCGCGCGGTAAATTTCCGCCGGCGTGGTGTAAAGCGTCTGTCCCAGCAGCAGGCCCGTGAGCTGCTGGTCCACCAGCACCGTGCGGTTGCCATTGTTCCAATCCAGCGCCAGCAGCCCCGACTCTCCCGGCGCGAGCCTGGCGGCGGCGGCGCTTAGCGCCTCATGCGAGCCGGCCTGCTTGCCGAGCGGCTGAATGTAGTTGACGAACCAGTTGAAGATGTCGCCCACAGCCGATTGTCCCGCCTCCAACCCGTAGCAGCCCGGCAGGATGCTCCCCGGCACAATGCCGCACAGCCCCGGAATGTCCGCCAGCTTCTCGCCCAGCGGCACGGCCAGCATGTCGCACGAGCTCGTGCCGATAATGTTTACCAGTGTGCCCGGGGCGATGCCGGAACCGACTGCGCCCATGTGCGCATCCATCGCTCCCACCGCGACTGGCAAACCTGCCGGCAAGCCGGTCCGCCGGGCCCAGTCCGCAGTCAACCGGCCTGCCGCGCGGTCAATGGTGTGCGCCTTGGCGGGCAGGCGCAACCGCAGTTGGCCAAGCCGCGGGTCAAGTTGCGACAGGAACTCCGCGTCCGGGTAACCGCCCCAGGCGTCGTTGTACATGCCCTTGTGGCCGGCGGCGCACACGCCGACGGTCAGTTTCCCGGGCGCCTCGGTGCC
>CAZHEW010000063.1:0-11708 GCA_964531815.1 uncultured Verrucomicrobiota bacterium | reverse complement strand
GCTAGCGGGCTAGCGGGGCCGCCTCGCGATAAGGTTTGCCGGCGCGATAGAGCTCGAGCAGTTGGGAGTTTCTCTCCGCCACGTCCTTCAGCCCGGCCTTCGTCGCGAGGTCGCGGGCCTTCTCCGCCGCCTTGACGGCGTCGCCGAACCGGGCGGCTTCGGCGTAGGCGGCGGCGAGCGTGCCCAGGAGAACGGGTTCGCCGTGCTGGCTCAGTTGACAGGCGCGTTCGGCCAGGCGCACAGCTTCCGCGCCATAGCGCAGGGTATCATCGGGGGTGGCGGCGAGGATCCACGCCAGGTTGTTGAGGGCTTCAATCATGTCTGGCTGCAATGCCAGCGCTTGACGGTAACGGTCCGCGGCCGCGCGCGCGTTCCCATGCGAGGCCAAAGTCACCGCGTAGAAGTAGTGCAGTTTAGCGTCCGCCGGTGCTTCCTGAATGGCCTGCTCATACTGGGCAGCGGCCTCGTCCTGCTGCCCGAGCGAGGCCAAAGCCAGCGCCAGGAGGCTGCGGGCTTCCGGCCACCTGGGCTTGAGCGCCAGGGCCAGGCGCAGGTGGGCGGCTGCGTTGGTCAGGTCGCCCGTTTCGGCGGCGGCAGTCGCCAGCAAATGATGCAGCGTCGGGTTGAACGGATCAACGCGCAGCCCTTGTCGGCAGGCTTCAATGACTTGCTGGTGCCGGCCCATGAAGGCCAGACAAGCGGCGAGTTGCTGGCCGGCAGCGGGATGGTCGGGCGCTTCGGTCAGAGCCTGTCGCAGGTGGTCAACGGCTTCCGGGTAGCGGCGGTCCAGGCTCAGCAAAAGGGCGGCCTGCGTGTGGGCCGCGGCTTCGCGCGGATGTTGCTGGAGGGCGAGCGCCGCCTGCTGATGAGCTTCTTCACCGCGGCCCAACCGGCGCCAGGCCTCGGCCAGGCCAACCCGCGCCGACAGGGAGTGCGCATCCAGCTCAAGTGCGCGGGAAAAGGCGTCCGCCGCTTCGGCGTGGCGTCCGTCATCCGCCAGGCTCACGCCCCGCACCGCGTGGGTAAAGGCGTTCCCCGACCGAATCCAAAAGGCCGAATAGACCGTAATGGCCCAGGCCAGGAGCCCGACGCGGAGCAGGGCGCGGATGACCGGGCGCAAGCCGGCCGCGAAGTCCCAGCCCACGGCCGCCACCGCGCACAGAGGGAACAGGGCGGGCAGGGCATAAAAGGCTTTCACCTGCGCATGGGAAGCCACGCGCAGGCTCATCAACCCGACGCCGGCGGCAAAAGCGAAGAGCAACCCGAGCAACAGGAACCATTCCGGGGTTGGCCGGCGGATGAACCGGGCCAGGGCAACCAGGGTGCCGGCGGCGAGCAGCGCCGTCGCGAGCAGCGAGAGCAGGCAGCCCGCGTTCATGAGGTCGTAGTTCCACTGCGGACGGAAGTTCATCAGGGCGGAGCCGCTGCACAGGCCGTCTCCCCAGAGCGTGGCGTAGAGGCCGTCGGCGAACCCGGTAATGCTGCTGAAGAGCGGGCAGACCAGGGCTTCGCCGAAATGCTGATACCACGAGCCGGTGTGGCAGCCCGGGTCCTGCCACCACGCGAAGGGCAGCCGGGGATCCCAGTTGCCGATCAGCGGCGTGCCGAACCGGTGCCATACCCGGGCAAAATGCCAGCCGCAGACCGCCAGCAGGCTGAGCAGAAAGAGGCCCGCCGAGGAAACCGCCCTGCCGGCAGCACCGGCCGGGCCGCGCCGCCAGACCAGCGCCGCCAGGATGAACGGAATCGCCAGCACCGCCGAAAACTTGGTCAGCAAGGCCAGCCCCAAACAGGCGCCGGCGCCGGCGGCGAAACCGGCGGCGCGCGTTTCGGCCCGGAGCAGCCGCAGGGAGCAGTAGAGGGCGGCCGTAACGAACAGGGCGGCGAGGTTCTCGTTGGTGATATGATGGGAGAGACAGAGGCTCATGGGCAGGAACCCCGCCAGGAGCAGGCCGGCCATCTGCGACTGCGGCCGTTGTGGAAACAGCAGGCGCAGGCACAGGAAGACCAGGAGCAGATGAACGATGCCGGTCAGCGTCGAAAACGCGCGCAGGGTGAGGATCGCCGCATCCGCCGAGGCCGTCCATCCGAACGGGCCGATGATGCAGGCCGAGAGCAGATAGAAGAGCGGCGGCTGGTACATCTGCCAGCCGTCGTCGGCCAGCGGCAGCGCCCGCTGCTGGAGGATGTAGTCAATGTACTGCTGGTGGCCATCCCGGTCGAAGCCGAAGAGGGCGGCCAACTGGGGCAGGTTGTTGCCGAAGAGCACCACCCACGAAATGATGATTAAGCCCAGCATGACGGTGGGCGCCAGGCGGGAGCGCCGGCTTCGAGCCGGCTGGGAATGCCCGGGCTTCTGGTCGCTCAAAGCCGACGGCGCGTCAGCGCGCCGAGGCCGCAGGATTCGGCCCGCGCCGGCGAGTGCGGCAGCGAGCGCCAGGATCAGCAGCAATTGCGGCCAGGTCCGGCGCAACGAGTCGGCCATCCGTTCACGCCCGAACAGGGGGTTGCCAGCCCGGATGGCGGGCGGCTGGGAAGCCAATGCGGCCTTCTGCCAAACCGCGCCAACCAGCGAGACCTGCCAATCGGAATCGCTATGAAGTGCCAGCGCGCCGCCTTCCAGCGCAAGCCAGAGTGCGGGCAGGCCCAGTGAATTGGTAACCATCACCGTGATCTCGTTCTCCCCCGCCTTGAGGAATCGGGACACTTCGCTCGTGTGGCGGCCTTTCCAGTCTCGCTCGCGCAGCAGGAGATCGTCCACCGGTTGCCCATTAACACGCACCGCGCCCTGCTTGAAGGCGCGCACGGAGAGGGTGGCAGCGGCGGGCGTGGCTGCCAGCACGAATGAGCGGCGAAACTCCGCCCAAAACGGCACCGCGCCATGAGGGGTGGTGTCCGGCGGTTTCGGATAGACGATCCACTCGGCTGCACCCGCCTTCGGGAGAAAGGGAATGCCAGGGTCGTGCCGGCACAGCCACCACACCCATCCGCTGCCGAGCAGCACCGCGCCGGCGATCAGCCAGGCGATGGGGCGATTCAACGAGCGGCTCCCTTTCATAGTGGAAACGCTTCGCCGGAGGCGCTCGCCGGACGCAACGGGTTATTCGGGTTCATGGTAAGCCCGGCCAGCCCGGTAAAGCTCGAGCAGTTCCTCGTTGCGCTGCGCGATTGCTTTCTGGCCGGCGGCCAGCGCCAACATGCGCGCCTTCTCGGCAAAGCTGACCGCTTCCGCGAACCGTCCCGCCTCTGCATAGGCTGCCGCCAGGGTGCCGACCAGAAGCGGCTCTTTGTAATCGGTGATCTTGCAGGCGCGCTCGGCCAGCGCCACCGCTTCCGCGCCGTTGCGCACGGTGGCGTCCGGGTTGGCGGCGAGAATCCAGGCCAGGTTGTTCAGCGACTCCGGCCAGTTGGGCTGGGCCTTGAGCGCGAGACGCAGGCGCTCGATGGCGGCCCGGGTTTCCTTGCGTCCTTGATGAATGAGCGCGAGTTGGTAATTGGCCAGCGCGTTGGTGGCCTGGAGCCGCGCGGCTTCGCGGAACTGGGCCGCGGCGTCATCAGCCAGCCCCTTCTCGGCCAGCACCATCCCCAGCACTGTGCGCGCCTCGCCGTCCTCAGGCCGGATTTCCAGTGCGCGCCGCAACTCGGGGATGGCCTCGTCGGCCTTGCCCTGGGCGACCAGGATATTGCCCAGGAGCCGGCGAGGGGTGAACAACTTGGGATCCAACGCCAGGATTTGGCGATAGTGATTGGCGGCTTCGGTTAATTTGCCCTGGCCATGCAGCGCCGTCGCCAGGCTGAACATGGCCGGCAGGTGCATCGGGGCGAGCCGCAACGCCTCGCGGCACGGAGCCTCTGCCTCTGCGAATTTGCCTTGCTTGACCAGGGCATTGCCCAATCCGTTCAGCGGGTCGGCATACAACCGGTCGGCCTCGGCCGCCGCCCGGTAGTGGGTGATGGCCTCGTCATATTTTTCGAGCGCGGCGTAAACGTTTCCCAGGGTGTTATGCGCCTCCGGGTAGTCCGGTGAAAGGGCCAGCGCCTTCTGGCACCACTCGATGGCTTCGGCGGACTTCTTCTGGATGGCGAACTCGTTGCCGATGACAGCGTAAGCGACGAAATTCCCGGAGGTGACATTGGCGGCGTGCTGGAAGAGCGTTAGGGTGTCGCGCCAGTGCGACAGTTGCCGGGCGGTGAGAATCGCGCACGCGCCCAGGATTAGCGCGGCGGCCGTCGCGGGGATCCAGCGAGGCAGCTTGAGGCGAGCCCCCCCCGCGGCGGCGCCCCAAACAACGATAAGGAACAAGCCGATGTGGGGCAAATAAGTGTAGCGGTCCGCGAGGGCTTGTTTGCCCACCTGCACCAGCCCGATTACCGGCACGAGCATGCCCAGGAACCACAGCCAGCCGACCAGAAGATAGTGCCGGTGCGTTCGCGCGCGCAGGATGCCGGCGGTAACCGTCACCAACAGCAGCGCGGCGCCTGCCACTTGCCACGAGTCCAGGCTGAGGCGGCTGTAGGGATAGAAGACCGCCAGGTCGGAAGGCCAGAATGTCTTGCCCAGGTAACGCGCGTAAGCCACCAGCGCATTGGCCAGGCGCAACTCGAACGGGTTGTGCGCCAGCGACATCACCGCGCCGCTGGCTCGCTGCACCAGAAACGTCACCAGGCACGAAAGCGCTGCAAGCGCGAAGAAGGGAAGCTTCTCCAGCAGCAAGCGGCGCAGCGGCACGGCGGACCGCTGGCCGGGCGTCAGGGAGAGCCGTCCCAGGGGCCAGAAATCGAGCAGGAGCAGCACACAGGGCAGCGTGACCAGCATCGGCTTGCTCATCAGGCCCACGGCGAAGCAGAGCAGCGAAAGGAGATAGAAGATGGAAGATGGAAGATGGGAAGCGGTTCGGGCCGCGCCGGACTCCGCACTCCGCACTCCGCATTCCGCACTCCGCACGTATGCCCAGAGCGTCAGCAGAAAGAAGAAGGCGCTCAGCACGTCCTTGCGCTCCGAGATCCAGGCGACGGATTCCACGTGCAGCGGGTGCAAAGCGAAGAGCGCGGCCACCAGGGCGCTGCGCCAGAATGCGCCGGTCAGGCGTTGGAACAGGCCGAACAGCAGGAGGCTGTTGGCGATGTGCAGGACCAGGCTGGTGAGATGATGGCCGGCAGGCTTCACGCCGTAGATCTGGCAGTCGAGCATGTGCGAAAGCCACGTCAGCGGATGCCAATTGCTGGAATAGGAACTCGCGAAGGCCCACTTGGTGCCCTCCAGCGTCAGCCCGGCCTGGACCCGCGGGTTGCTGCTGACGTAGTCCGGGTCATCGTAATTGATGAAGCCGAACCGGGCGACCGGCCAGTAAACCGCGGCGGTCGCCAGCGCAAGCAGCAGGCAGAGCAGGAGGGTCCGCCTGCTGGCGCCCGCGGTCGCGCGCGGGGTGGGGCTTGAGTTGGGCTGGTCCATGGGCATCAGGGGGCATTATCGCGCGCGGGCTGGCCGGAGCGATACAGCTCCAGCAAGGCGCGGTTACGGTTGGCCAGTTCTATTTGATTCGTGTGTTCGGCCAATGTCCTGGCCTTCTCAGCCGCCGTCACCGCTTCGGCGAAACGGCCGGGTTCAGCGCAGACGGCGGCAACTGTTCCGACCACAAGCGGTTGTTTGCAGTCGGTTAGTTTGCAGGCCCGCTCGGCCAAGTCAATCGCTTCCCGGCCATTGCGCGCGGCGGGGTCTCGATGGCCCTGCTTGGCGCAGCAGAACCCCCCGCCATTGGAGGCCGGGTAATTGCGCTGCGTCGCCGCCGCCAGCGCGCAGCCAAGCGCAGCCGGCTCAACCTTCCGGTCTTTCGCCATACCGGGGCATGATGTTGACCCAAACCCGCGCGGCGCAAGCGCCAAAGCGGTTTGGAGGGGTGGCGGCGGGATGCCTGCGCCGCACGCCGGCGCTTCCAGCCGGCAGGATGGGCTCTTCGACGGTGTCCCGCTGGGCCTCTTGCCGGGGGCGGCTAGAAGAGTTCGCGCTGGCTTGGCCCGGGGTTTGCCGGCTTCGGAGAGGCCAGCATTTCCAGGAATTCCTTCTCGCTCAGGGTGGGCACTCCCAGAGTCTTCGCTTGCCCGGTCTTGGCGGCGCCCGGCTCCTCGCCGACAACGAGGAAGCTTGTGTTCTTCGTCACCGAGCCGCCGACGTTCCCTCCGAGGGAACGGACCTTCGCGGCCGCCTGATCGCGAGGCATCGAGGAGAGCGTGCCGGTCAGAACAAACTTCTTTCCGGCCAAGGGCCTCGACGTCTCACCGGAGGCCTTTCCCTCGGCGGGCGCGCCTCCGGTTGGCGAGAGCTTGAGCTCTTTCATGCGCCGCAATATCTGACAGCCGGCCTGGCTGCCGGCCCAGTCCAGGATGGCTTTTGCCGCAACGGGGCCCACCAGGCTCACAACCTGCCAATCTTTGGCCGAAGAACCGGCGCCTGGTTTGGCAAAGCCGGCGTCCAGCAATCGCCTCCCGATCGGACCTGCGGCCGCCTTTGCCTCTTGCTGGCGCTGCTTGCGCACTTTGATTTCCTGCCCGGTCAGAGAGTGCTGCTGATTCCTGGGAATGCTGTTCTCCTGGAACATCCGGCGCATCTCCCCGAGTCGAACGGTGTCTGCCAGCAGAGGCGACGCCACCAGCGCCGGCAGGTCGGAAAAACAACCTGCCAGATCATAAGCGGTTTCCTCTCCTATTTCGGGAATCGCCAGGGCCAGCAACCATCGCGCGAGCGGAAGCGTGCGCGCGCGCTGCACAGCTTCCAGGAGCTTGCCCGCGTTCTTCTCGCCGAACACTCGAGGTTCCTCCGCCGTGCCCAGGTTGAGGCCGGCCAGTTTCTCCTTCGGGAGCTCGAACAGGTCCAGCGGTTCTTCTACCAGCCCCGTCTCGACCAGTTTCTCGGCTACGATTCCCCCCAGCGATTCGAGGTCGAGCGCCTTCCGCTGGGCGAAATACTCGAGCCGCCGCATCTTCTGCGCCGGGCAGCCAGCCACGTTCTGGCAGCGCCAGGCGACTTCCTTCTTGTTGCCCGCGGCGACCTCTTCGCGGGCGATCGGGCCACCGCAGGCGGGGCACTTGCCCCCGATATGCCCGACAAAATCAAATGGCTTTGTCCCCCGGGGCCGCTTCGACTTCACCACTTCCACCACTTCCGGAATGACCATGCCCGCTTTGCGGATCACGACGGTGTCCCCGATGCGGATGTCCTTCTTTGCAATCTCCCCCTCGTTGTGCAGGGTGGCTCTTGAAATGGTGGAGCCCTGAACAAACACCGGCTCGAGTTCCGCGACGGGAGTCAGCACGCCCGTCCGGCCAACCTGCACCGTAATTGCCTTGAGTGCCGTCTCGGCCGGGGTGATCCAGGGAATGGGCTTGTGCACAATGGCGTAGCCGGGGGCTTTGGCCTTGGCGGGTATGCGCTGCCAGTCGGCAACCTCATTAACCTTCAGAACCAGGCCGTCAATGTCATAGGGCACCCGGGACCGCAGATCCCGCGCCTCGTCGTAGCCGCATACGATCTGCTGCTGGTAACACTCCAGCACCGCGTCCATCCCCTTGCAGACCCACCAGTGCGGTTGAGTGGGAAGCCCGAACTTCTTCAAGGACTCCAGGGCCTCGGCGTGCGTCGCAAAGCCGATGCCCTCAGCGGCCCCTACCGCGTAGAAGACGGCCCGGATCGGCCGCTGGGCGACGATGCGCGGGTCCAGTTGCTTTAAGGTGCCCGCGGTTGCATTGCGCGCGTTGGGGAAGGCCCGCTCGCCGGCAGAGTCGAGCCTGGCGTTAAGCTGCTCGAAATCCCGCTTCGCGATGTAGGCCTCGCCGCGCACTTCCAGAAATGCGGGCGGGTGCTTCAGCCTCAGCCGAAGGGGCACGCCCCTGACGGTCTTGATGTTCGAGGTGATGTCGTCGCCCGTGGTGCCGTCGCCGCGGGTCACCCCCAGCGCCAGCTCGCCGTTCCGGTAATGCACGGCAATCGAGACGCCATCCACTTTGGGCTCGACCACGTATTCTATTCGGCTCTTGCCCAGTTGCTTCCGGAGGGTTGCGTCAAAGCTCTTCAGCTCCGCCAGCGTATTCTGGTCCTGCAGCCTCTTACGCCTTTCGGCGTCCGGCTCCTGCTTTTCATCCGGCTCCCTGGAGGCTTTGATCTTCTCCAGCGAGAGCATGGGCAGCAGGTGCTTCACGCGGGCGAATCCCTCGACTGGCTGGCCGCCAACCCGCTGGCTGGGCGAATCCGGGGTGAGCAGCCTGGGGTGTTCTTTCTCCAAATCCACCAACTCCTGGTAAAGCCGGTCGTATTCGAAGTCGCTGACGGCGGGCTGCGCCAGCACGTAATAGGCGTAATCGTGCCGGCGAATTTCCTCGACCAACCGGGCGTGGCGGGCTTGGGCTTCGTGGAAGTCCATGGAAGGATTCAGTAAGCTGCCGGGGCCTGAACCGGCGGCGCCACGACCCATTCGGCTAACGGCCGCGAATCGCCGCACTCGGGGCAGCGGCTGACGCCAAACTGCGTCCCGCAATGCGGGCACACGGCGCGGGTGGCAAACGTGTCAAAGAGTTGCAGGCATCTCTCGCAGCGCCAGACCGGGCCGACAATGGGCGCCTGATAGCATGATGGGCAGGCAAAGCCGCGGCGGCGCGGGAGCTTGGCCACCTTCGCCAGCACGCGCGCCTGCATGAGCCCGCGCCAGCACTGGATGAGTATGAAAAGGCACAGAATGCCGAACCACATATCCCGCGCCAACACCGCCAGCCCGATCAGAGCCGCCACCCCGACAAAGCCTATCACCGTTGTGATCAACAGGCTGCGCGCGCGTCCGAATATGAACCAGAGCAGGGACTGGAGAATCTGCCCGCCGTCCAGCGGATAGACCGGCAACAGATTGAAGACCAGCAACACGCTGTTGATGAGGAGCATGGTCCGGAGGAAACTGTGGGCGTCGGGCAGGGTCTCCCCCCAGCCGGCGGCGCGGCTCAGGAACCAGGCGGCGCCCAGAACCGGCGTCAGCGCGACGTTCACCAGCGGGCCGGCGGCGATGCTCCAGAGCGTCGCGCCCGGACGCAGCGGCGGCGCCACATACGCCACGCCGCCCAGCGGCCAGAGCACAATCAGGTTGGCCTGTCCGCCCACCTGCCGGCAGGCCAGCGCGTGGCCAAACTCATGCAGCAGCACAATGCCGAACAGCGCCAGGCATTCCAGCACGGGCCAGAA
The DNA here is from genome assembly GCA_964531815.1 of uncultured Verrucomicrobiota bacterium. GTDB lineage: Bacteria > Verrucomicrobiota > Verrucomicrobiia > Limisphaerales > UBA8199 > UBA8199. The sequence continues at coordinate 2,488 of CAZHEW010000063.1, read as the reverse complement.
CAGCGAGGTGTAGCCCGGCGCATTGACCTTGATCAGGTAATACGCGGCAAAAAACCACAGCCAGTGCAAATAGACATCAATGCCCGCAAAGCGGAACAGGCGAATAGACCCTTGCCGTGTCGGCGTCATGCGGCAGACCTAACACACGCCAGCACGCACGGCAACACGCCTTTTGCCCACACTCATTTTGAGCGGCTGCACTGCAAGTTGGCCGGCGCCACCCGCGCCGGGCTGGTCCTGCGCATCACCCGCCGGTTCGTCGCCCCCGCCGCCTCATCCGTTAACCCGGGTCCACCGAAAAGCCCGCTTCGCGGAGGCGCTGGAGTTTGTAGAGCAGGGCGCGGCGGCTGATGCCGAGGGCTTTGGCGGTCTCGGTGCGGTTGAAGTCGTGCTGGCGCAGCGCCTGCATGATGGCTTCGCGCTCGATCTCCGCCAGGCGCCGGTCATCCTGGGCCTCGACGGGAGGCGCGGGCTCGGCTCCGGCGCGGACCTTGGCGGGCAGATGCTCGGGCAGGATGAGGTCGCCCAGGGACAGCAGCGCCGCGCGCTCCATTGCGTTGCGCAGCTCGCGGACGTTTCCGGGCCAAGCGTAGCGCGTCAGGCACTCTGCGACGCCGGACGCGAACCGCGCCTTGCCCCCGGCAAACTCCGCAATGAAGGCGTTGGCCAGCGGCAGGATATCCTCGGGCCGCTCGCGCAAGGAGGGGATGTTCAGCTCGACAACGTTCAGCCGGTAGAAAAGGTCTTCGCGGAAACGGCCGGTCCTGACTTCTTCTTCGAGGTTGCGGTTGGTGGCGGCGAGGATGCGGGCGTTGGTGTGCAACTCGACGTTGGAGCCGACGCGATTGAAGCAGCCCTCCTGCGTGACGCGCAGCAGTTTGGCCTGCAGCGGCGGAGACATGTCGGCGACTTCATCCAGGAAAATCGTGCCGTCCTTGGCGAGCTCGAAGCGCCCAATCCGCCGGGCGCTGGCGCCGGTGAAGGCCCCTTTCTCATGCCCGAACAGCTCGCTCTCGAGGAGCGTCTCCGGGATGGCGGCGCAGTTGACCTTGATCAACGGGCCGGCGGCGCGGGGGCTCCAGGCGTGGATGACATCGGCCAGCACTTCCTTGCCCACGCCGCTCTCGCCGGTGATCAGGATGCGGCTGTCGGAGGCGGCAATCAGCGACGCATCGTGGAACACCGCCTGCATGAGCGGGCTCCTGGCCACCACATGCGCGGGGAGTTGCTTGTCAGTGCTGAATTTCAGGCGAGCGGTCTTGGTGACGCCCGTCGCCTGCTGCACGGTGGCCAGCAGCTCGTCCAGGTCAATCGGCTTGGCCAGGTAATTAAGGGCGCCGTCCCGCATGGCCCCGACCGCCTCGCGGATATCGGCGTAGGCGGTGACCAGGAGGATGGGCAGGACGGCATGTTCCTTGCGCGCGCGCCGCAGGGTCTCGAGGCCCGAGAGGCCCGGCATGCGAACGTCGGAAATCATCATGCTGATGCCTCCCGCCTGAAGGGTCTGGAGCGCTTCTTCGCCCGAGGCGACGGGGATCGTCTCGAAGCCCTGGCTGCGCAGGAACGAATCCAGCAGGCTGCGCTGCCCCGGATCGTCGTCCACGATCAGGATGCGCGGGCCCTTGGTGTTATTCTTCCGAAGTTCAGATCGCATTGGCTCAAATCCGGCCGGGCAGGGCTCGCAGAACGCTGCGGGCCGCGGCGCGCACAGAGCGCGCGTCCTGCCTTTCTGACAGGAAGCGCTTGCCGCTGCCAATTGTCAAAGCGTTATTCGCCGATAGGCCTCCAAAGCCACCTCGCGGGAGACGAGGTGGCTGACGATCGGGCGGGGATAGGTGCGGCCCAGTTCGATGCCGGCGGCGGCGAGCGTGGCGGGAGGCGCTTGCCATGGTTGTTGAATCCACCTGCCCGGCAGCCGCGCCAGCTCGGGCACCCAGCGGCGAACGTAGCCGCCCTCGAGGTCGAACTTCTCGCCCTGGCTAACCGGGTTGAAGATGCGGAAGAAGGGCGCGGCGTCGGCGCCGCAGCCGGCGGTCCATTGCCAGCCGAGAGTATTGCTGGCCAGGTCGGCATCCACCAGCGTGTCCCAGAACCAGCGCGCGCCCTCCTGCCAGGGTTGGAGAAGGTTCTTCACGAGAAAGGAGGCGACCACCATGCGGACGCGGTTGTGCATCCAGCCCGTGGACCAGAGTTCACGCAGCCCGGCATCCACGAGCGGATAGCCGGTCTGGCCCCGCTGCCAGGCGCGAAGCCACGCGGGATTCTTCCGCCAGGGGAACCGAGCGAATGGGGACCGCAACGGTTGCTCGGGCGTGTGCGGGAAATGAAAAAGCAGATGGTGAGCAAACTCGCGCCAGCCCAGCTCGGTGAGGAACTGCCAATGGCGCCATGCCGTCGCGGGAATGGACCGTGATTCAGCGAAGCGTTTGACCGCGTGCCACACCTGGCGCGGGCTGATCTCGCCGAAGTGCAGGTGCGGCGAGAGGCG
>CAZHEW010000062.1:3123-11926 GCA_964531815.1 uncultured Verrucomicrobiota bacterium | reverse complement strand
GAACAGCCCCCAGGAGATCGCGCGCAACTACTCGCTGTCCCTGGACGAAGACCTGAAAGTCCTCGGGCTCCGCGAGAAGCCGCGAAGAATCGAGAATGACCTGCTGGGACTGGGAACGTTCGTCCTGAAGGATTCGGTGTTCGAGTTTATTGAACGAACGCCGCTCAACCCGCTGACCCGGCGCAAGGAGCTCATTGATGTGATCTCGAACCTGGCCCGGGAGCGGCGGGTCTGCGCCCATGAGTTGCAGGGCACGTATGTCAACATCAACACCATTGATGACTGGCATTTTGCGCAGTTCCTGGCCAACCAGGACGGCTTTTCCGCCAAGCGAAAAAGCCTGGTCATTCCCACCTACAACGAGGCCGACTCCATTGCGTTTGTCATCAATGACTTCAAGGATGCGGTGGATGAAATCGTGGTGGTGGACGGCGGCAGCACGGACGGCACAGTGGAAAAGGTCGCGGCGCTGCATCCGCACCGCTGCAACCTCAGATTAGTGCGGGGGAAGTTTTGCGGCTACGGCGATGCGATTCGAAGCGGGGTCGCGGCGGCCACCGGGGACATCGTAACGCTGGTCGAGGGGGACGCGACCTTCAGATCCAGGGACATTCAGAAGATGTACGAGTACCTGAAAGACTGCGACATGGTCATCGGCACCCGGACCACACGCCAGTTGATCTGCCAGGGAGCCAACATGCGTTTCTGGCTTCGGCTGGGCAATGTGTTGGCCGCCAAATTCATCGAGATGCTGTGGATCAGCAGGGAGCCCCGGTTCACGGACGTCGGCTGCACTTACCGCACCTTTTGGAAGACGAGCTACGAGGAAATCCAGGGCAGCTTGTCGAGCAGCGGCCCGGAGCTCTCGCCCGAGATGATGATCGAGTTTGTCAGGAGGAATATGCGGGTAATCGAAATCCCCGTGAGCTACTACGCCCGGATCGGTGGCGCCTCGAAGCATTCGCGGGGTGTGTGGGGCGTCGGCCGAACTGCCGCCAGAATGCTGAAGATGACGCTGCGAAAGAGGTTTACGGCTGCCTGATGCGAAGCAGCGGAAGCGGGCGGAGGGCGGAGGGCCGGTCTTGGCCCATTCACTTACTTGGCCGAGGCTTCGTCCGGGGCTGCCGCCGGCCTCCGCCTGAACACAAAGACCGACTGGGTTTCGGGATCAAAAGCCGTGTAAGGCTCGAAGCTGTGCCAGGGCAGTTCCGGCCGGCTGGTGTCATGACAGAAGGTGTTCAGGTTGGTTGCCAGCGTGTATTGGAACTGGTTGGTGTGGCCGTCCGCCAGCACGTGGGGGCGGGAAAAATAGTTGAGCAGCCCCGCCGCCTGGCCGCTTGCCCCGAATGCGATGAACCAATCCGGGAAGTTCTCTTCGATGAACAGCGGCGCTTTGAGACTGGCCACAAGGTCGCGTGGCAGCGGCGTGCGCGCGTCGAGCAGACAGCAGAGGCGAATCTGATCCCCCAGGTAAAACATCAGCGGGTAGTTGCAGAAATCCGGCGAGGCGAATACAAGGTCGTCCCTGGCAGCAGTCTGCTGGAGAAACCTGACGGCGGCGCTGTAACAGGTCGGGTAATCGTGCAGCACTTCCTGTATATAGGCGGGCAGATGCCAGCGCGGCTGGAGCCGGGAAGGCGTCAGCGTGAGAACATTCGAGCTAATCATGGCGGCGAAGAGCCCGGCGGCGGCCAGCGGACGCCAGTGGTGAACCGCGGCCAGAAGCCACCCGACCAGGCCGGCCAGGAAAGGCAGGATCGGGAGCAGGTAGCGCACGTCCGCGATGGTGGTGGCGTGAGTCGGTTGGTGCGAGATGAGGCTCATGAAGATCACAAACGCGAGGCAAAGCACCAGCCAGGGACGAACAATTGTGCGGACCTCTTCATTTCTGCGCCGGCGCCACAATAGCCAGATCACCCCGGCGGCAAGAACCCACGGGACACAGCCCAGCGCGTTGATTTCCCGGAGGTTCCACCAGATTAGCGTCAGTTTGTCGCCCAGCCAGGAAGGCGCCTCGCCGGGGGGGCCGGAGAACTTCTCCGGGCGCACCCAGATTCTCTCTGCCAGGGCATAGGGGACAGTCGCCATACTGAACAGCGCCGCAGCCGCCAGTGATTTGAACCACTCCGCACGGCTAAACTCGCGGCGGTGGCAGACCAGGTGCGTTGCCGCCAGGGCCAGCAGGAAGGCCGTGCCAACACCCGGATGAATATAGAAAGCCCCCGCCGCCGAAATTGTCAGCAGCAGGAAATCGAGCATGCGGCGGCGCGCCAGGCATCGTTGATAGGCGGCGAAGGTCAGCAGGCAGAGCAGGAGGCTGACGGCGTAGTATCTGCACTGCCGGATGTTGAGCAGGAACACGACGGAAAGCGCCACCAGGCCAAAGGAGTACACGGCGTGCGGCGGGCTGACTTTTCTGTTTCGGAGCAGCCATGAGCCAAACACAGCTAGCGCCAGGAGTCCTGCGAGAACGGAGGGAAAACGACCGGCCCAGGTTGACACACCGAAGATGCGAAAGGAGGCCGCCGTAATCGCAAAATGCAGGGTCGTGTCGCGCGGGCGCAGCCTGGAATCCAGAACAGAGCCGTTGCGAAAAGCCCAGAGGTTCCTGCCATCCCAACTGGTGAGTTCGCCGGTGGCGAGCAGGTTCCGGGCGTGGATGCCCGCGACGGCCTCGTCGTCCCAGAAGTATGTGTTGTCCAACCGGACAAGCGTCAGACACGCCGAGGCCAGGAAAAGGCCTCCTATCAGCCACAAATGAACCGCCTTGGACCAGAGGCGCATACCCGCGATCACCCCTCCCTGGGCTTCTTCAGAAACCACCCCGCCAACCCGCACCAGCACAGCACCGACCCCGCTGAGATCCAGCTTCCCGCCTGGAAGCCGAGCGGGGAATACTCCAGGCGCAGCAGGTGGTTTCCGGCGGCGAGCGGAACCGCGCGCAAACAGTAATTGGCGGGCATCACCTCGTAAGCAGCCTGAGCGCTGCCCGGCAAACCGCGCGCCCGCCAGCCTTTCGCATACGTGTCCGTGACGAGCAGGAGACAGGGCGACTTGACTTCCGCTTCGAGGGTCAAGTGATCCGTAGAGGAATCCAGCAGCCGGACCGTGCCCGGATCGTTTGAGAGCTCAGGTTCGGGGTGCGGGGTGGTTTCGAGGAGGACTTCTTCGCGGGGGTTGAAGGCGGCGTTCGTGAGAGCCGCGAAGAGCGCGTCGCGCTGCGTGATCACCCGGCAGCGGGAGATTAGCTGCACGCGGGACATCCCATTGGTGGCCGCATAGACCGTGATCCCGTCCTTCCCGGGCGCCAGCACCGAGCGGAGGCGCAGCATGGCGTAGAGGGGGTGGTCGCGCGAGAAGGATAGATACTGGGACGCGTCGTTGGGGTCGCGCCCCTGGGTTAGGGTCATCAACTCAGCATAGCGCCGCACTACGCCCGGGTCATAGCCCCAGAGATCGCTTGCCCCAATGCTCAACGCGGCGTTGGCCGAACCGGTCAGGTTGAGAATCCGGCCATCGCCCTGCTGGTAGGGCAACAACGCCCTTGCTGCCGTCGCCGCCTCGCTCAGCGCGAAGTGATCCAACGAGCTCCGCCCGAACCACCACAGCTCCGCCAGGGCCAGCAAGACCAGCAGCCAAAGCGCGCGCCGCCACACGCCGGCCGCAAGCAGGAGGCCTGCGACTACGGCGAGCGTGCCCGCCCCGATCAAGAGGCTGGCCGAGGCCAGTGAGGATGCCCGATCAACAAATTGCAGGTCACTGTAGGTCGCCGCGGGCAGGTAAACCTCCCGGGTATTCTGAACGGCCAGCATCATGTTGTGCCAGGCGGTTCCCAGTGCGGCGGCCGCGTCAATCTGTCGCAGCCAGAGGGCGCCGGCTGCAGCCAGGAGCGCCAGGACGCTGACGCCAACAGCAAAGGGCCTCGGCAACCGCTGCCCGCTTAGCAGCCGATCAAGCCCCATTCCAGCCAGGAACGCAACAAACAGGGAGACGAGGAAGATGAACTTGGAGCTGCCGCGGAATTTGTCAAAGCCCGGCGCGAGATAATAGAGGAGTTTGAAGAGCGGCGTGTGCGCGCCCAGCGCCAGAACAAACAGGACCAGGACCATAATGCCCGCGCAGTGCCGCCGCCGCCGGTCACCCCAAATGACGCCGACGGCCGCCAAGACAAGGCCGGTCACGCTCAGGAATAAGGACATCTCCCACAGATACCAGCGCCCCCAGTATGAAAGGCTCTTCATGTCGCCGAAGAACTTCGGCGCCAGCAGCGTAAGCAGGTTTTCCGGCGGAAAGGAAAACATCGCGGCCATTTGATAAGTCAAACCTTCGCTCCGAACCGTTTCCCGGGATTCCTGCAGGCCCGTGAGCAGTTGAACCGCGCTCAAGCCCAAGGCGCCTATGATGATCCCGGCCGTGCCGAGCAGGAACCGCTTCCGCTCCGGCGCCATCAGGCAGCACAGCAGGGTGTAAACTCCCGCGGCCACGCCGGTGTAAAACACGAATTGCGGGTGTCCGGCCAGCACTTGCATCGCCACGGCGAACATCCCGAGGAGGCTCCAGCTCAAGCCCGGCTTCTCGCGGAGGCCGTCCAGGGCCAGGAATATGAGCGGCGCCCAAACCAGCGCGCACAGGTTCGGCAGGTGCCCCGCATAAATGTGCAGGAAGTGCCCGCCGCAGAACATAAACATCGCCGCCGCCAGGAAGCATGCGAGCGGGCGCAGCCGGTGATGCGCGGTCCACAGGAACATGAAAACGCCACTGAGACAGACATGCAGCGCAATGCTCCAGTTAATGGCTGGCCCCAGCGGCAGGATGAGGAACAGGATGTTGGGCGGGTAAAGCAGGGCGGACTGAAAGCCGCCGAAATAGGGCGCGCCGGAGAAAAGGTGGGGGTTCCACAGCGGCAGGTTCCCCTCCCGCAATTCGCCGAAGCCAAACGCCCGCCAGTGTAGGAACTGGCCGAAGACGTCCGTGGTGCGATTGGAGAGCACCTGATCCCTCGCGAAGAAGAGCACATCCCCGAACATCGTCAGCGTCAGCACCGCAAGCGCGGCGAGCGCCATGAACCAGGAGGCCCGAGTGTGGCCGCCGCCTGGCCCATTGTTCCGTGCCGCGGACAACAGGGAGGCAAACCGGAAAGTCTGGCTCATGGCGACGGCGGACTCTGGCAGAAGCCTGTTGAACCACTCTGGACCACATGCCGGGAACCTTCCTGCGCACGAGCCGCTTGACGCGGGACCGGCACCGGCAGCGGGGCAGCTTGCCGTCGGTCAACTTGCGCCCATTGAACCATGTTCATCTATCAGTGGCTCAAGCTTGCCTGAGGCTCTCTCGAAAGGCCAGCACACAGTGCAAGACTCAAATCAGGAACCTGGTGCGAATGCAGTATTCCCTGCGCCAACGTCGCGGATTCAATTGCCAATGGGCATTGCAGGCCACACACTGGCTTGAATGCATGCCCGCGAATGGAGACCCGATTACCGCGCCGAAACCGGCGCTCGGGCGTGGCCATGCCGCGCCTCGAGTGCCGAGCGGGGAGCGACTCTCCCTTTCTGTCGTTGTTGCTCTGCTGGGCCATCCTTGGCCCGGCGGCCGCAGTGTGGGGCGCGGGCGCGGAGGCGGGCGCGACATTGAGCCGGGCCGCGGCTTCGGCCGCCTCCGCAAGGACTGCGCGCTGGACAACGGTGTGTGCTTCTGGGTTGCCGGCGACCAGCTCCTCAATGGAGCCGCGCTCAACGCGCTGCAGATTGCCGAAGAGCTGATGAAGTGACCGGCCGCTGAGTGAAACGGTTGAGGACTGAGAGTTGACCATAGGGATCGCGGCGGCAGCACTGCTGAAACGGGGAAGAAAGAAGGCTGAGATGGTTCAGCTTAGTTTCCGCGCGTCGTCCAGGTCCTTCAAGCGTCCGCTCCGGAGCTTGTTCTTGATCAGATCGGCAAGGCCGATGATTTTCACTGGAATGCCGTCCAGCATCGCCTCGACCTTCTGCGAATAGCATTCGGCGAATTCGCAGCCGGAGATTTCTGTCAGGACCTCGATCCGCACGGGCTCAACACCCATTCTGATGATGCGGCCCTTTTGCAGGAATAGCGCTTCCGAAAGCTCCGGCACATCAAAGCCGAACTCGCGAATGAGCGGCACCATCTTTGCGGCGTTTTGGCGATGGACAGCTATCCAGAGGTCCATATCCGCCGTGGTGCGGTAGTAACCGTGGTAGCAGACCGCATAACCTCCGACCAGGAGATACTCAACGCGGTGGGAATGCAGCAACTTCAAAAAATCGCGAAAGTCCGCGGGTAGTCGGATCGTAGCCATAGGCGATTTGGCGGCTCAGCTCCAGTGCTTCCAGGCGCTCGTCGGGCGTGCGGGCACGCCAGTACTTCCGGTCCGCTTCCTCCGCTTCCGCAAAGGACGTCACCGCAAATGCCTGGCGGCTCACGCGCGCTTCATCCAACAAGGTCTTCGGCACGCACACATTCTACCATAGGCCAACGCCCAGGCAATCCGCAAGGGAGTCATCAATCCTGAAAACGGTTGCCTCAACTCGCCCCGCGCCCTGGTGGGGTCGGGTTTGGAGGGGCGGGGTGCCCCACGAGGGTACGATTGGCCGGGAGGTCACCTTTTCCTATCGGCTGGAGAAGAACCTGGAGGTCTTCTGGTTTGACACCAGCCGCCCCGATCTGACGTTCCATACCTTCGGGCCGAAGAAAGACTTCGACCTGGGGCTCGATTCGGTTTACGCCTTTCGCCGACTACCCGCACAAGAGGTCAATCCCGCGCCCGCGCCGCAGGAGCCGCGGAAGTCAGAATAGCAAATCATGGGGCCGAGAAACCTTGCAGAGGACAAAGCCCGTTTGACAGCCCGTGGCACTGCGGCGAATTAATGAGCGGCATCCGCAGGAGTAGGCTTCACCAAGGCTGCCCTTGCCGCTGCAGCCCCGGCCTCGGATTGGCTCACATTCTTGCCGCTTGGACAAGCGCATCGGGATCAACGTGATTGCGCCCAAATTGCGCCCAAATCCATTGCTAATACGCGCTACAGGCCACACACTGGCTTGAATGCATGCCCGCGAATGAACACCCTACTGCCGCAACGAAACCCGCGCTCGGGCGTGGTCATGCCGCGCCTCGAGTGCCGAGCGGGGAGCGACTCTCCCTTTCTGTCGTTGTTGCTCTGCTGGGCCATCCTTGGCCCGGCGGCCGCAGTGTGGGGCGCGGGCGCGGAGGCGGGCGCGACATTGAGCCGGGCCGCGGCTTCGGCCGCGCCCATCATGCAAGCCAGGCAGGACCCCGGCGGGGGGTGGATCGAGCTTTCCGAGAGCGGCAAACCAGTGCTGCGCTACAACTACCAAACCGTCGAGCCGGGCGAAGTGCTGGACAAGGTGACGCCCGCCAATCGCATTTATGCGCACGCCCGGAGCGATTACATCCACCCGCTCTACGGCCTGAACGGCGAGGTGCTGACCCGGGATTGGCCGGCGGACCACCCGCATCATCGCGGCATTTACTGGGCGTGGCCAGAGGTGGATTACGGCAAGGAACGCGGGGACTTGCACGCGCTGCAAAAGGTGTTCGCGCGGCCGGCGGGCGCGTTCAGGCTCCAGAACGGACCGGACTTCGCCCAGGTCGAGGCCGAGAACCTGTGGTGGTGGGAAGACCGCGAGGCCATCGTGCGGGAACAGGCCTGCATCCGCGCCCACCGCGCCACCGGGGAGGAAAGGGTAATTGACCTGGTGTTCCGGTTTGCGGCGCTCAAGGACGGGATTGCCCTGGCCCGGCGCGGCATGGATAAGTACGGAGGACTGAGCTTGCGCCTGGCGACGCCGGCGGCGCAGGAGATGGTCGTTCACACGGACCCGTCCAACGCCGTCCCGCGGCGAGCGTGGTCAGACTTGAGCGGCGTCTTCGGCGGGGGCAGCACAGTGTCCGGCTTGACAGTCTTGCAGCATCAGCAGAACCCGGACTACCCGGGCGATTGGAATCAGCATGCAGAGCTGTCGTGGTGCCAACCGACGTTTCCCGCCGCGGGCACACGCTACGCCTTGCGGCCAGGCGAGCCGCTGGTGCTGCGCTACCGGCTCATTGTCCACGCCGGCGGCAAGCCAAAAGGGGACGAGGCGGCAAAGTCGTGGGATGTGTTCCAAGCGTCCGCAGCCGCGCTTCCCGCTTTCAGCCCGTAGCAGCCGGCTGGCCGACCACGGGAGCGGCACCGAACTCTCCGAACAGACCGGCGCATTAACCCCGCGTATCGCTTGTTCGCGCAACCAGGCGCTGACGCCTGGTGGAAGAACGGGTTGCGACGCGGACTCCCGATCCTTGGACGCCTTCCCCAACCCAAGCCGGTCCGGCTTCCGCGCCATTCCGCCCTGCACACGGGCAACCGCCTGTTCGCACACTTCGCGTTGACTCACGGCCCAACACCGTAGCACCAAGATGCCCGCGCTCCTACTGCAGCCTCATGCATACACGCTGGGGGGTGGGGAGGGTGCGGATTAGGGGCTTGGAACCCGCACGGGGCGAGGGTAGGATGGCGGCCATTATGAACAAATCTCTTGGAGCCAAGACGCTCATCTATCCGGCGCCGGTGCTGGTGGTGGGCACTTATGACAAGGCGGGCAAGCCTAATGTGATGACGGCGTCGTGGGGGGGCATTTGCTGCTCCCAGCCGCCCTGCGTGTCGGTGGCGCTGCGCAAGGTGACCTATTCCCATGACAACATCCTTGAGCACCAGGCCTTCACCATCAGCATCCCTTCCGAGAAGCACGTCAAAGAGGCGGATTACTTCGGCCTGGTGACGGGGCG
>CAZHEW010000062.1:0-3023 GCA_964531815.1 uncultured Verrucomicrobiota bacterium | reverse complement strand
GAGCGCGTCACCTTCTTCAACGAGGAGAACGGTTTCGCGGTGCTCAAGGTCAAGGCCAAGGGGCATCGCGACGAGGTGACGGTGGTCGGGTCGCTCCCCGCGGCGAACGCCGGCGAATGGGTGACGGCGGAGGGGCGCTGGGTGCGGGACCGGGAGTTCGGCCTGCAATTTCGGGCGGAGCTGCTGCGGAGCGCGGCGCCGACCACCCGGGAGGGCATCGAGAAGTATCTCGGCAGCGGCCTGGTCAGGGGCATCGGGCCGGTCTATGCCCGGAAGCTGGTGCGCAAGTTCGGGGAGAAGATTTTCGAGGTTATTGAGCAGACTTCGGCGCGGCTGGAGGAGGTGGAGGGCATCGGCCCGCAGCGGCGGCGCCGGATCAAAGGGGCCTGGGCCGAGCAGAAGGTCGTGCGCGAGATCATGGTGTTTCTTCACTCGCAGGGGGTGAGCACCAGCCGGGCGGTCCGCATCCACAAGACCTACGGCGAGCAGGCCATCGAGCGGGTGCGGTCCAACCCCTACGCGCTGGCGCGGGATATCCACGGCATCGGCTTCGCCACGGCGGACCGGATCGCGCAAAACATCGGCATCCCGCGCGATTCGTTGCTGCGCGCCGGCGCGGGGCTGGATCATGTGCTGCTGGAGGCGACCAGCGAGGGTCACTGCGCCTTGCCGCTGGAGTTGCTGAAGGAGGAAGCGGGCAAGCTGCTGTCGGTGGACGAGAAGATCGTCGCGACGGCCCTGGAGCGCAGTCTGGTGGGCGAAGAGCTGGTGCGGGAGAGCATCGGCGGCCAGGAACTGGTGTTCCTGCCCGCGCTCAAGCGCGCCGAGGAGACCATCGCCCGGCGCATCCGGGAACTCTGCGCGACGCCGGCCGGCTACCCGCCGATCGAGTTGGAGCGGGCCTTCGCCTGGTGCCAGCAAAAGACCGGCAAGGAACTGGCGCCGAGCCAGCGCGAGGCCTTGCGGCAGGCGCTGAGCCGCCGCGTGCTGGTGATCACGGGCGGGCCGGGCGTGGGCAAGACCACCCTGGTCAACGCCCTCCTGTTAATCCTGCGCGCCAAACAGGTGCGCTGCCAGTTGTGCGCCCCGACGGGCCGCGCGGCCAAGCGGCTCTCCGAAACCACGGGGCGGGAGGCGCGGACGATTCATCGCCTGCTCGAAGCCCGGCCGGGGAGCGGCGCGTTCGCCCGCAACGAGAGCCGGCCCCTGGAGTGCGACCTGCTGGTGGTGGACGAGGTTTCGATGGTGGATGTGCCGCTGATGAGCCATCTGCTGCGGGCCATGCCCAGCGCGGGCAGCCTGTTGCTGGTGGGCGATGTGGACCAGTTGCCGTCGGTGGGGCCGGGGCTGGTGTTGCGCGACCTGATCGAGAGCGGGGTGGTGCCGGTGGCGCGGCTGACCGAAGTGTTCCGGCAGGCGGCCAACAGCCGGATCATCACCAACGCGCATCGGATTAACCAGGGGCAGTTGCCCGAGCTGCCGGCCCGGGGGGCCGAACAGGACTTCTATTTCGTGGAGCGGGAGGTGCCGGAGCGCATCGCCGATACGCTGCTGGAGCTGGTAAAGCGCCGGATTCCGAACAAGTTCAAGCTCGACCCCGTCCGCGACATCCAGGTGCTCAGCCCGATGAACCGCGGCTCGCTGGGCGTCCGCGAGCTCAACGCGCGCCTGCAAGCCGAGCTGAATCCCGCCCGCGCCGACCAGCCGTCGGTGGAAAAGTTCGGCTGCCAGTTCCGCGCCGGGGACAAGGTCATCCAGACCGAGAACGACTACGACAAAGAAGTGTTCAACGGGGACATCGGGCAAATCGCGCGGGTTGATCCGGTGGAGCGCGAGGTGACGGTGTGCTTTGCGCCGCGCGAGGTGGTCTATGATTTCGGGGAGCTGGACGAGCTGGCGCTGGCCTACGCCGTCACCATCCACAAGGCCCAGGGCTCGGAGTTCCCGGCGGTGGTCATCCCGCTGGCGATGCAGCATTACATGCTGCTGCAGCGGAACCTGGTCTATACCGGCGTCACCCGCGGCCGGCAATTAGTGGTGCTGGTGGGCCAGCCGAAGGCGCTGGCGGCGGCGGTGCGGAACAACCGGACCGAGCGGCGGTTCTCGGGGCTGCCGACGCGGCTCCGGGCGGAGGCATGAGGCGTGGCGTGAGCATCCGGGACGCGGGCATCCCAACCGGTGCGTCCCGAAAGCCGCCCTCTTCGGCCTGATCTGACAGGCCTGCCGCGCCTGATCAGCGATAGAAGAGGCTTGTCGGCAGGCGCCCTGGCACGCATGCTTTGGTCATGGATCGCGAAGAAATTCTGCGGCGCCTGCGGACGCACAAGAAGCAGTTAATGGAAACCTACCACGTAGGCTGCCTGGAACTGTTCGGCTCCTGCGTGAGAGGGGAGCAATCGCCCGCCAGCGATGTGGATATCCTCGTGGAGTACCAAACTCCGCCGGGGCTGTTCGATTTCATCCGATTGAAGACAACCTTGACCGAGCTGCTGGGGGTCAAAGTGGATTTGGTGATGAAGGATGCCTTGCGGCCCCGCATCGGTGAAAGGGTGTTGCGGGAAGCGATCCCGGTATGACCGACTCGCGTGAGTTCCTCGACTACCTTGGCGATATCCGGGACGCGATCGTCAGGGCACAGAAATTCGTTGGGGGAATGACCTTTGAGCAGTTTGCAGCGGATGAGAAAACGACCTTTGCCGTGGTGCGCTGTCTGAAAATCGTGGGTGAAGCAGCCAGGAAAGTCCCGGCATCCGTCCGCGCACGGTACCCGCGGGTTCCTTGGCGCGAGATGGCAGGCATGCGTGATATTCTGATTCACGACTACTTTGGCGTGAACTGGCGCGTGGTGTGGAAGACGGTGCAGGACGATTTGCCACCGCTGAAGCCAGAGATTGAGCTGATCATCGCAGACAACCGATAATTGTGCCGGCGGTCCCAGTCGCCCCCTGCCACCTTCACTGACTGGGTGGATAGGACGCACCTTTTCAAGCTGGGGAAAGCCAGGAGACAGGAGATTTGGCGAA
>CAZHEW010000061.1:3598-12019 GCA_964531815.1 uncultured Verrucomicrobiota bacterium | reverse complement strand
GGCTTGGGGGCCGGCCTGGGGCTCTCAGACGCCATAATCGGACGAACGGGCGCCCGTGAGGAACCGGCACCAGGCGCGCAGGATGAGCATTAGCTTGTGAACCTTGCTGAGCCGCGTTGGCGCGGAGCCGAAAACGTTGAAGCGCTGACGTTCCAGCTTGCGCAACAGCCGCCAATAGACGGACCCCATCAGTTCGGCCGCCACCATCGAGCGGCGATCAGCGGCCGGGAGTGTCTCCCGCGCCGCCCGGTAGAATTGACGCACGCGCTGGGCCACGCTGCCGGCGAGTTCGCAATAACGCGGAGAATATTCAAACCGCCGGATTTCCTCAGGCAAAACCTTGAACCGGGCCAACTCGGTTGTCGGCAGGTAAATCCGGCCGCGCTCGGCGTCGGAGCGGACATCGCGCAGGATGTTGGTCAGTTGCAGCGCCTTGCCGAGACAGATCGCGTATTCGCGGCATGCCGGGTCCTGGTAGCCGAACACCTCGATGCTCAGCAGGCCGACCACCGACGCGACGCGATAACAGTAGAGGTCCAGCCGCTCGTAGTCCTCATAACGCTTGATGTCGAGGTCCATTTCCACGCCTTGCAGCAAAGCGTCGAAGTGTTCAAAAACCAGGCCATGCTGGTGGATGACCGGCTGCAAATCACGGTTGACCGCAAAGCGGGGAGTCTCTGTGCCGCAGGCCCGCTGGACATCTGCCCGCCAGGCGGCCAGTTGCTCGCGGCGCTGGGGCACGGGAACGGACTCGTTGTCCGCCACATCGTCCACCTCGCGGCAGAACGCGTAGAGGGCAGTCATGGCGTTGCGTTTGGCCGCGGGCAGGAGCACGAAGGCCAGCGCCAGATTTGACGCGCTTCTCCGCGTGATCATCCGGCTCTCTTGCATGCGGCAAGCCTAAGGGGCAGTCGGGCCGTTAGGGCGAATGGAGGGCAATCCCCCGGTTTCGGCAAGGGTTGGATTGCGGGGGCGGTGTTTGCGCCGGGAACGCCGCCGCCGGTGCCGTCTTCCCTGCGGGGTAACAGCGTGCGCATCGCCCTGGCCGCCTGCAGGCTGGGCCGCGACGGATGTATGATGGTGCGAATGATGCCGCGAGCGCCTCCGCCCGGGTTTCCGAATATAAACCGCCCACAGCACAAGCAGCAACGTCACCAACCCGATTGCGGCAAACATCAGGAAGCCGGTAAAGCTGGACGGCCTCAGCGATTGCCAGGACTTGACCACGTCTTCGAACGTGACAGCGACCAGGAAGAACGGAGCCGGGCTCATGGCGCAGCGTCTTTGCCTTTCGCGGCTCCCGGGTCTTCGTCCGAATCGGTTTCGGTCGTGATGTTCAACCGCTGCATCCGATAGCGCAAGGCATGCCGGCTGACCTTCAGTTGTTCGGCGGTCCTGGTCAGGCTGTAGTGGTTCTGCTCGAGCATGGCCGTGATGAGCTCGCGCTCAAAGTCCTGCATCCGGTCGTCAAGCGACTCGGTGCCCGAGAGCCTCGGAGCGGCTGTCTTGTGCAGGAGTCCCTCCAAATGGAAGTCCGGCAGGCTCGCGGGCTGAATCTCGGTCGAGGCTTCCAGGATCAGGGCGCGCTCGATCACATTGCGCAGCTCGCGCACGTTGCCGGGCCAGTGGTGCGACTGCAGCTTCTGCCGGGCGGTGCGGGAGACGGTCCGGGTCTTCTTATGCAGCGCAACGCCGAAGGTCTGCAGGAAGTAATCGGCCAGCAGCAGCACGTCCTCGCCCCGGTCGCGCAGCGGCGGCAGGCGGAACTGCACCACATTGAGCCGGTGAAAGAGGTCCTCCCGAAACTGGCCCTGGCGAATGGCCTCGACGATGTCGCGGTTGGTGGCGGCGATCAGCCGGACGTTGACCCGCAGTTCCGTCGTGCCGCCCACGCGCAGGAACGTGCCGTCCTCCAGGAACCGGAGGAGCTTGGCCTGGAGGGGGCGGCTCATGTCCGCGATCTCATCCAGGAAGATCGTCCCGCCGTCGGCTTCTTCGACCCGTCCGGGCTTCTGTTTCAGCGCGCCGGTGAAGGCGCCTTTTTCGTGGCCGAACAACTCGCTCTCCAGGAGCGTTTCAGGAATGGCGGCGCAGTTGATCCGCACGTAGGCGGCCTGGGAACGCTGGCTCAGGCTGTGCATGGCGCCGGCTACCAGTTCCTTGCCCGTGCCGCTTTCGCCGAGCACCAGCACGCGGGCATCGGTCGGGGCGACCGTTTGAATAAGCTGGCGCAGGTCGCGCATTTTAGAGCAATTGCCGACAATCTGGTCCAGCCCCCAGGTCTCGGCCGCGTGCGTCCGCAGCGATGCGTTGTCCTGCAGCAGGCGATGGCGTTCGGCGCAGCGCGCCACGGCGTGCAGCAGTTCCTCGGGCGCGAACGGTTTGGCCAGGTAATCCATCGCCCCGGCCTTGATGGCCTCGACGGCCAGTTTCGGCGTGGCGTAGGCGGTGATCATCAGGATCGGCAGGTTCGGCCATTGGATGCGGGCCTTGTTCAGAAACTCGTAGCCGCTCATTCCGCCGAGCCGCACGTCGGTGATGACCATGAAGAACTCCTCCCGCTCCAGCAGATCCAGGGCCTCCTCGGCGGATTCAACCGCCCGCACGGAATACCTCTCGTCCGCCAGCACCGTCTTGAGCGACAGGCGCATGTTCTTCTCGTCATCCACCACCAGCACGGGCGGCAGCCGGCCACTCATAATCCACCCCGCATTCCCGCCGGCGCGATCAGCAAGGCGCCTTCGCCCAACGACCCGGTCGCCGCGCGGTCGCGCGTTCCAGGTTCATGTTTGTGTTCAGGCGTTTTCAATGCTGTCTGGCCAGTTTAATCAGGGCCTTGGCCGGGAAGACTAGAACAAATCGCGCTCCTTTTTCAAGCGTAGAATCCACCCGCACGCTGCCGCCGTAGAGCTCGACGTTGTGTTTGACCGTGGCCAGCCCCAGGCCGGTGCCCTTCTCTTTGGTCGTATAGTAGGCCTCGAATATCTTCTCCTGTTTGTCAGGCGGGATGCCCGGGCCGTCGTCCTGCACAACGATCTCGATCGAATGGTCGCCCTGGCATTCGGCGCCGACCGTGATGTTGCCCCCTGCCTTGCCGAGGGCTTCGCGCGCGTTCTGCAGCAGGTTCACAATTGTATCCACCAGGTGGCGGCGCTGCATGAACAGCGGGGGGAACTCGCCCGCATATTGGCGGCGGATCCGGATCGGGAATCCCGCCGCGGGCGGGAAGACCTGCGCGATGGCTTTGTCCAGTTCTTCCGTCACGCCGAGCTTTTCGACGTGGCCCTCGCTCAACTGCGCGTAGCCCATGATCTGGGTGATGATCCGGTCTGAATGCTCAACCTCCTCCTGAATGATCTGGATTTGCTCGGGGGCAATCGGCTTGCCACGCGCCAGCGCCCGCTGCAGCGAGAAGGCCGCATTGTTGATGATGGCGAGGGGGTTTTTCATCTGGTGCGTAAACTCCGCCGCCACGCGCCCGGCGGAGCGCAACTGGCCTTCCCGCATGGCGAATTCGCGCTCCTCTTCCACCGCCCGCCGCTGCCGCTCCAGCAGCACTTGCACTCCGTAACAGCACACCGTCATCAGCAAGAGCAGCGCCAGGCGCAGGGTCAGCGTCTGCCTCGGATCTTCGGACGAGGCATAGAACCCCAGGTTCTCCCGCGCCGGATCGTCCAGGTCTTCAAGGGAACGGATGGGGCTCCGGAGCGGTAATTCAGCCGGCAGGGGCTGGTCATTCGTCTCTGACACCGCAACGTCAGCGGGCTCCGGATCGGCGGGGAACTCCAACCCGCCGGGCGGCGCGTTGGATGTTCGCGGCACACGCAGCGGCGCCTGCCACGTCGTCCGCGCCAGGTGCTCTTGTTCGAGGGTCTGATTAATCTGGATGTTGATGTAACCGGCCAGGACGTAGCACCCCGTCAGGGTCGCGTTGAGCATAATCTGAGATGTCGCGCGCGGAACGCTCACCGCCCCCCGGATAATCAGCCCCAGGAAGAGCCAATACAGAATGCTGTCGTAGCCCCCCGTCACCACCACCAGGGCCGACAGGAAGATGCCATCCACCAGGCTTATGATGAACACCGCCCACTGGATCAGCAGCAGCGGCACCCGGCGCATGGCCAGCAGCAGGCCGGCCACCAACACGTTGGCGGCAATATAGACCCAGAGGAAGAACTGCGTGGCCCCGACGGTGATTTCCAGCGTCCCTAATTCCTTTACCCCCACCCAGGACCGCTTGAAATAGAACGAGTAAAGCAGCATGGCGATCCCGGCCACCTTGATGGGCAAGACGATGTCCCGCTCCATGGTGGTAATGCGGTCCAGCAGCTTTGCCGCGTCCGGCGCGGGGAGCTTCAGCAACTCCACCGCGCGGCTCGGCAGCCGCCAGAGGGCCGCGGTCATCTCCCTGAAGCTGTAGTGACTAAGCCGTTGCCACAGGCCAAAGTTCATGATCTGCCAGGTCCGCGGGTTCGGGCGGGCTCATCGCGTAGAGTTCAGCCCCGCCGCCTCGCCGGTTTACGCCGCCGCAACAACGCCAGCGCGCGTTCGGCCACCTTCTCCACCGGCCACAGCCGGCCCAGCCCCTCATACCCGCACGAAAGCAAGCCCTTCTCCGGGCCGATAAACTCCGCGCCGCGGGATTTGAGCGTGGCCACGTTCCGCTGAGTCGCCGGGTGCATCCACATCTTCCCGTTCATCGCGGGGGCGACCAGGACTTTGGCGCCGGGATTGAGAGCCAGCGCCACGCAGCTCAGGGCGTCGTCGGCCAGGCCCAGCGCCAGCCGGGCGATCGTGCGCGCCGTAGCCGGGGCGATGAGCAGCAGATCCGCCTCGTCGGCCAGCTTGATGTGCGCCGGCTGCCAGCCTTCCTCGTCGTCGTACAAGTCCGTTATCACCGGATGGCGCGACAGCGTCTTGAAGGTTACCGCCGTGACGAACCGCTGCGCGTCGGCGGTCATCACCACCCGCACGTTGCAGCCTTTCTTGGTCAGCAGGCTCGCCAGCTCGGCGGCTTTGCAGGCCGCGATCGAGCCGGTCACCCCCAGGACGATGTTTGTTCCGGTGCTCATGGGTTCAAAACTCCGGCGCCTGCGCCCGGGTTGAGCGCATCTTCTCGGCCTCCAGAATCGCCAGCATGCGGCGCAAATCCTCCGCGATGGTGGCGCTGATCAGCAAATAATCGAAGTGCTTCCACTGGGCGATTTCCTGCCGTGCCACGCTCAGGCGCTTCTGAATCACGGCCTCCGCATCCGTGGCGCGCTTGCGCAGCCGCCCCTCCAGGTTCTCCATCGAGGACGGGGTCAGGAATACGGAAACCAGCGCGCGTTTCAGCTCGAGGTCCTCCTGCGCCTTCTCGCGGATCGTCGCCGCGCCCTGCACGTCCACGTTGAGCAGCACATCTCTGCCCTGCCGCAGCTTGCCCAGCACTTCCGACTTGAGAATGCCGTAGCTGTGGCCATAGACCGTGGCGTGCTCCAGAAAGTTGCCCGCCTGCACCCGCTTGAGGAACGAGGCCGCGTCCAGGAAGTAGTAATCCACCCCATCCTGCTCGCCCTGCCGCGGGGGGCGCGTCGTGCAGGTCACCGCCCGCGTCATTTGCGGCCGCGCCCCGAGCAATTGCTCGCAGAGCGTCGTCTTGCCGCCGCCCGACGGCGCGGAAATGACCACCAGCAACGGACTGGGCGATGGCGCCGTCCCGGCGGGGCCGGCAGCACCCGGCCCCGGGCCGGGCGCGCTGATCCTGGATTCTCGGCTTTCGACGTTCATCACTCTACATTCTGCGCCTGTTCGCGGAACTTTTCCAATTCCGCTTTAAGGGTCACCACTTCGCGTGAAATCAGGCTGTCATTGGCCTTCGCGCCGATGGTGTTGATCTCGCGGTTTATCTCCTGCGCCAGAAAGTCCAGCATCCGGCCCACAGGCTCTTTCGATCTCCGGCCGTCCTCGAACTGCATGAAATGGCTTTGCAGGCGGGTCAGCTCCTCCGAGATGTCCGAGCGGTCGGCGAAATAAACGACCTCCTTGAGCAGGCGCTCGTCGTCCGCGGCGGGCACCCCCAGGCCGGCGCTCTTGATTCGCTCGATCAGTTGCTGGCGATAGCGTTTGGCGACCGTCGGCGCGTGCCCGGCAATGTGCGCCGCCGCCTTCCGCATCACGGCCACCCGCCTGGCCAGGTCCTGCGCCAGGTGCGCCCCCTCGCGCTCCCGCATCTTCACCATTTGCGACAGCGCCTGCTTGAGCGCCTTCGCGACGGTCGGCCAAAAGTCCTGGTCCACCGCCAGGTCCTCATCCGTCTGAAACACGCCCGGCGCCCGCGACACCTGGTCCAGCGTTACCGGCCCCGGCAGCCTGAGCTGCCGCGAGAGGCGGCTCAGCTCGCGCGCATACGCTTTGGCCAGCGCCACGTTCAAATGCATCCGCGCCGATGCCTTGCCGGCGCCCGCGTGCAGGGAGACCCGCACCGTCAGCCGCCCCCGCGCCACGTAACCGCTTATCACGTCGCGGATTTGCGCCTCCAGCAGCTCCAACTGGCGCGGCAGGCCGATGGAGATTTCCGACTGCTTCCGGTTCACCGAACTGATCTCCACCGTCACCGTCAAGCCGTCCTTCGAGCAATCCCCACGCCCATAACCGGTCATTGATTTCATCCACTTCCAGTATGCGAAACCCGCGCCGGGCAAGCCAATCAATTCTATCCGCCGCCCCGCCCGGCATTCATCAGGCACGTCTGTGGCGTTTGGGGGCAGCGGGTACAACCCGCATCAATTCCTCCCTGTCAGGAGTTCCCGGCTTCGCAAATAGCTGCCAATACCTTAGCTGCAGGCTGATTCCTCCGTAGTTCCTCCGTAGTTCCTCCGTCCCTCCTCCGTTCCACCTCCGTCCGGCGGACGGAGGTGGAACGGAGATAGAACGGAGGTAGAACGGAGGTGGAACGGAGGAACTACCGGGGTAGCACCGAAGGAGTGGGGGGGGAGAACTGAGCTCAGGTCGTTTTCCAACAGGATGTCTGACGCTCAGTAGAAATTCGGCGGCATCGTTGCCCGGCCTGCCGGTCGCTACCTCGCAGCGCCGCGCGCTCAGAAAGTGATTTCTTATCCGCGTAACTTCCGTTAGATTTCGGGCCGCGTATGAATAAGTCGTGCCAGTTTACCCGCCGGGATTTCCTGAGAACCTCGATTGCCGCAGTCGCGGGCGTCAGCATCGTGCCGCGCCATGTTTTGGGCGGGCCGGGCTTTACTCCCCCCAGCGAGATACTGACCAAAGCGGTCATCGGGGTCGGCTCTATGGGCCAGGGCCATCTGAGCGCGATCAATCCAGCCGCAAAGCTGCTGGCGGTCTGCGACGTGGATGCGAGGCACCTGGAATCGGCGCTGAAGACGAGCGGGCCTGATGTAAAGGGATACCGGGATTTCCGCGAGGTGTTGGAGCGGAAGGACATAGATATTGTCCACATTCCCACGCCGCCTCACTGGCACGCGCTGATTTCCATCGCGGCGGCCAAAGCGGGCAAGGATATTTGGTGTGAGAAGCCCTTGTCGCGGACCATTGGCGAGGGCGAGGCCGTCAAGGCGGCCATGGCGAAGTATAAGCGCATTTTCCGGCTGAACACCTGGTTCCGATTCCAGGGCGCCTTTTACGGCGTGGGCGTTCCGGCGCGCCTGATCAAGAAGGCCGTGCAGAACGGGCTGTTTGGCTGGCCGCTCAAGGTGACGCTGGGCGGGCCGACGGGTTTCGATTGGAAGCAGGGCGAATGGTGCGGCCGCACTGACTTGACACCCCAGGCGGTGCCGCCCGAACTGGATTATGAGATGTGGCTGGGACCGGCGCCGAAGAAGCCTTACCACCCCCACCGGGTCCATGGGACGTTCCGCGGCTACTGGGATTATGACGGCGGCGGCTTGGGCGATATGGGCCAGCATTACCTCGACCCGGTGCAGTACCTGCTCGACAAGGACAACGAGAGCCCCATCCGGATCGAAGCCGACACCAACCCGCAGGACCCGGACGCGGTGCTGCCGTGGCGGCGCATCTCCCTCAAATACGCCGACGGGTGCGAAATCATCTTCGACGGGGAGAACAAGGACAAGGACGCTGCATTCATCGCGGGGCCCAACGGCAAGCTGTTCCGGGATTTCGAGTCCGACATACCGGACCTGCGCGCCAAGATACAAGCCCTGCCCGACCCGGAACCGCAGCTTACGGATTTCATCAAGGCGGTGAAGACGCGCCAGAAGTTCGCGCTGAACGAAGTCAACGGTCATCGTTCCTGCACGCTGGTCAACCTGGCCAAGATCGCCGTTCAGACCGGACGCGTGCTGCGTTTTGACCCGAAGAAGCAGCGGTTCATTGACGACAAGCAGGCCAACGCCCTGATCCACCAGCCGATGCGCAAACCGTGGAAGCTGCGGGTGTAGCGGC
>CAZHEW010000061.1:0-3498 GCA_964531815.1 uncultured Verrucomicrobiota bacterium | reverse complement strand
AGCGCCTGCCAGCAGAGAACGTGATGTTTGCCTGCTCCCGGATGCGCCCTGGCGCGGAAAGGCGCTTGGCGGCGAGGGGTGGGTTGTGCCAGCCTCTGCGCATGCGATTCCTTACCATGCTGTCTGCCCGGCTGCCCGGCGGTTGCCTCGCGGTTTTGCTGGCGCTGGCTTCCCTGGGTAACTGCCCGGCGGCCCCAGCCCTGGACGTGGCGCTCACGACGAATGCCGCGCCGGCGGGCTATGTCGAGGTGAGAGGTGTGGAGGCCGGCGCGTTCGATCCGCGCATCTGGCAGGAGGGCACGCTCAACCTGCTGCCGGACCTGCGCTCCCCGCTGCTGGCGCCGCGGGACGGCAAGTTCCGCAACATCTACGCGCCCTCCGCCGTGGAAACGCCCGGCGGCTATCGCCTTTTCTACGGCGCCTGGGACGGCTTGCCGGCCGGCAACGACTGCATCTACACCGCCACGACGGACGCAAGCTTCCAGGACTTCTTCAACCGGCATGCGATCATTGTGCCGGGCTCCTACATCCACGTGTGCAACGTGAACGCGCTGGGGTCAGCTGCCGGGGCCTTTACGCTCCTCGCGACCGTGTACCCGGTCAAAGACCTGAACAAGCCGGCGTTCTTCAGGAGCGACAACACCGGCACGAACTGGAACGGCCTCCGCGGCGAGCCTTACACCGTGCAAGCGCGGGATGTCGTCGCCATAGACGGCTACGCCTACACCAACGCGGACATCAATGGCATGAATGTCCTGCTTCAGGAAGACGGCGCGTATCGGCTTTACTTCGGCGACTTCAGGAGCGGGGGCGGCACATACCGCGCCACGAGCCGGGACGGCAGACATTACACTTTCGAGACAAAGGCGCTGGCTGGGCCCGGCCTGGTTAACGACGTGAAGAAGTTCCGGGTCGGCGCGGCCACCTATTACCTGATGGGGTTGCACGAGAATGGCCGGCGTTTGTGGCAAACGGTCTCGACGAACGGCCTGGCGTTCCCGACCGCCCGCACGCTCCTGACGAATCTCGGCCAGGCCGACGCGCACATCGTGGCGCTGGGCTGGGTGACGCGCGGGCCGCAGGAGTCGCCCGGGCGCAAGCTGCTCGGGGTCCTGTATGGCGCCGGGCCTGTCCCCAGTCTCGACCGTAATAGCATCTACGGACGCTGGCTCCAGAAGCGGGTGGTCTTTGCCGACAACGACGGGACGCGCGTTCCAGGGAGCAGCGCGCTCGGCCCCGGGCGGCAGCTTCTGGGCTTGCCGGATGACAAGCCACGCAGCGGCAGGTTCGAGGTTTATGCCGAAGACGGCGTGACGTTGCTCGGCGTCTCGGAGAAGCAAAGCGTCAGGCGCGGACAGACGTTCCAACTCAGGTGACGGTTCATATTGATGCGCCCCGCTACGCCCAGCGCCGGATGATCGGGTTGCCTGGTCTCTGCATCTGCGGAATCATGCCGGGCCCGTGGCGCGGCGACGGCTGGTGGATTGACTTTCAAGAGCCGCGGGTATTAGCGTCTGCCAACGGTAGTGTGTGAGATGGAGCGCCTTCAGGTTTGATTGTGGCGCAACTCCCGTGCAGTGTTTCCGAGAAACGCGGAATGAGCCTGCTTATCAGAAAAGTGGTTCGAGCAGCGGCGGCGGTCGTGTTGGGTGCGTCCGCCACCGTGGTTTGGCTTGCATGCGGCGCGGGCGAGGCCGCCCCGGTGCTCGCCGCCGTGCCGGCGAATCTGCCCGTTGTCGCTCGCCCTCCCGCGCTTCAGCCCCCGACGGGCCTTGCCTCGGATGCTCATCTCGACAAGACCCCGCCTCGCCAGACGGTGGGGCTGGATTTGGTCAGGAACGGGTGGACCTACAACTGCATGGAGTGCCACAAGCTCCTCCCCGCCCGGTGGCACTACGACCGCCCCCTCAGCGAGCACCAGGATATCCAGCTCGACCACGGCAACAACCGTTTCTGCCTCAACTGCCATCATGCGACGAACCGCAATGCCTTTGTGGACTACGATGGCAGGGAGATTGCGGAGGCTGACGTGGTGCTGCTTTGCGCCAAGTGCCACGGCACGACCCACCGCGACTGGCAGGCAAGCGTGCACGGCAGGGTCAACGGGTTCTGGGATTCCAAGCTGGGCGTCAAGACCAGGCTGCGGTGCATCCAGTGCCATGACCCGCACAGCCCGAAATTCAAGGCGATGAAACCGCTGCCGCCGATGAAATACCCGCCGCGCGGCGCTTATCCGCCCGCCAAAGGCTCCCCGCAGCCGGACGCGAGCCTGGCGCCCGCAGGGCAGGAGGCCGGCACGCGGCAAGCCGGGAACGCGTCATGAACTCCGACCCGCAAAACGAAGTCAGCCCGCAAACCCTGGAGCGGGTCTATCAACCGGTGACGCGCCGCACCTTTCTCAAAGGCACGGCGGCCGCGGTGGCGGGTTTGGCCGGGCTGGGCGCGGCGCTGAGCCCGTTGCTCGCGCTGGAGCGCGGGGAGCTTACGATCGAGGCTCTCCTGCAGAAGCGCTACCGCGAGCTGAAGCCGGAGGAGCTGCGGCGGATTCTGAAGGCGCTGGAGGACCAGTGCGAGCGGGAGCATGGCGTGCGTCCGGCTGTTCACGATAGGAAGGCCCTCGAGGGGGTTGAGTTTGGCTACGCGCTAAACCTGACCCGGTGCATCGGCTGCCGCAAGTGCGCTTACGCCTGCCTCAAAGAGAACAACCAGTCCCGCGATGCCGCCGACGACCTCGAGATGTCCTACATCCGCGTGTTGGAGCTGGACAAGGGCGGGATGAACCTGGAGACCTCCTCGCTCTATTACGATCCGCCGGCCGTGCCGCAGGCGGGCAAGTTCTACATGCCGGTGCAATGCCAGCAGTGCCGGCAACCGCCCTGCACGAAGGTCTGTCCGGTGCGGGCGACCTGGCAGGAGGAGACGGACGGGGTTGTGGTGGTGGATTACAACTGGTGCATCGGGTGCCGGTATTGCATGGCGGCCTGTCCCTACGACGCGCGCCGGTTCAATTACAAGAAGCCCGCCATGCCGCCGGCGGAGATTAACCCGAACCAGGATTACCTGAGCAACCGTCTCCGCTACAAGGGCGTGGTCGAGAAATGCACCTTCTGCCTGCAGCGCTCGCGCGCCGGCAAGTATCCCGCATGCCTGGAAGTCTGCCCGACCGGCGCCCGCATCTTCGGCGACCTGCGCGACCCGAAAAGCGAGATCCGCTACGTGCTCGACCACAAACGCGTCTATATTCTCAAAGAGGAAGTCGGCACGCTGCCACGCTTCTACTACTTCTTCGACAAATGAAGGACTACCTGACATTCCTCTGGCGCGTCTGGCGGGTTTCCTTTCAGGGCAGCGTGAAGTTTTACCTGTGGATGACGCTGCTGACCGCGCTGGCGCTGGTGGGCGTGCATGCGTGGGCGCGGCAATTCGTCGCGGGCCTGGAGACGACCGGCATGACCAACCAGGTGAGCTGGGGCGCCTACATCGCCAACTTCACCTTCC
>CAZHEW010000060.1:0-12020 GCA_964531815.1 uncultured Verrucomicrobiota bacterium | reverse complement strand
GATTAAGAGTCAACTGCTCTACCAATTGAGCTACCGAGGCAACCGGCGCCCGGGCGGTGGCACCACCGCATCAGCGCGGGGTTGTATTTCGCACGAATGGAAAGAAAAGGCAAGCCCTTTTGAAGCAGAAGTTCGGTCTAGTGGCTCAGCCAATAAGCTATGAGCCGGATTCATTCCGGCGCCCCCGGCCGAATTGATTAATTCACAAGCAGCCAAAGGTGGAGCCGAGCGTGCGAACTTCTCCGGTCGTATCGAATTGTGACAAGCCCGCCTGCGTCTTCACCCTGCTCGAATTGCCAACTCATGCCCCGTTAAGAATGAAATGATCTCTCCGCTGGCCTGGAGAGCCAGGCAAGCCAACCCAATGAGGCTCAGCCATTGCCGTGATACTCGCGCGCTTACCTACGCCGGCGGGCCTTTGCCTCGTAAACGCGGACGTAATCCACTTCAAAATAGTCCGGCAAGACGGCCCTTTGAATCTCGCCGCCCCATTTGCCTATCTCTTCGGTGAGCTTGATGAACTCTGGCACGCGTGAAACGTCGCCCACAGCAGTGCGCCAGGTTTCCTGGCCATCCACGTAAAACACATATTCGCTCGGCAACCAGAGCAGGCCGAAGGTATGCCAGCCTTGCATCACCTCCGGCCGACAAAAGTTCGTTCCGGCCGACCGGAGGTCCTTGCCGTAGCCGTCCCAGTGCACGTTGCTGGTCAACCGTCCATCGCGCCAGGGAACTTCAATAATGTCAATCTCGGAGCCGTCCCGGCCCTCGTCACCAATAGTACTGACGCCTTGGGTCATTAGCCAAAAGGCAGGCCAGTGGCCTTGCTGCCGGGGCAGCTTGCAGCGAGCCACATAGTAGCCGAAGGCATGCTCAAACTTGCCCTTGGTGTTGACGGCGCCACAGGTATAACGTTCGCCGTCCTGGCGCGTGCGCAGCAACAGGGTGCCCTTGCCGCTCAGATAAGCATCTTCCTTGATCCAGTAGCCGTCGCGCCGCTTCCAGTCTCCCAGCCGGTTCCACTTGGTTTCGTCCAGCTTTGTGCCGTCGAATTCGTCCTGCCAGGCCAGCGTCCATTGCGCCCCCTCAGGTGCCGGCGGCAGGAACTCCTTACCGCTGTTCCAGGAGGTGCTGGCGCAACCGCCCCCAATTACTGCAACCAGCGCGCCGAGAAGAAGCCTACGTGGTGGCATGGAGCGCCTCCAGAGAGCGTCTGCAGATCTCCTCCGGCGCGCCTTCGGCGGAGATGGAGACCAGCAGGTTCTTGCGGCGGTAGAAGTTGGCCAGGGGCGCGGTGCTTCGCTCGTAGGCTTCCATGCGGACTCGAATGGATTCCGGGCGGTCGTCTTCGCGTTGATACAGCTTGCCGCCGCAATGATCGCAAACGTCTGCCACCTTTGGCG
Source organism: uncultured Verrucomicrobiota bacterium (assembly GCA_964531815.1). GTDB lineage: Bacteria > Verrucomicrobiota > Verrucomicrobiia > Limisphaerales > UBA8199 > UBA8199. Next base: position 10,617 of record CAZHEW010000060.1, on the reverse strand, counting down.
GCCGGCTTTCAACGTGAAACACCGCCTTGCAGTGGGCGCACGTCCGCCGACCGCTCAAACGCGCCACGACCTTCTCCAGCGGAAGGTCGTAGCTCAGCACGGCATCGAGCTTTATGTGCTCGCCGGCCAGAAGCTTGTCGAGGGCTTCAGCCTGGGCGACTGTGCGCGGGAAACCGTCGAGCAGGAACCCGCTCTCGCACCGCAGGCAGCCCACACGCTCCGCCACCAGCGCCAGCACCGTCTCGTCCGGCACCAGGTCGCCCCGCCGCATGTAATCCAGGGCGGCGGTTAACGCCGGGCTCCGCTCGGAGGGGTTCATTGCTTTGGCGGCGCGAAAGATGTCGCCGGTGGACAAATGGCAGGCCCCCAGCTTGGCGCAAAGCAACTCCGCCTGTGTCCCCTTGCCGACGCCCGGCGCGCCCAGCAGCACCAAACGTCGCGGCGGGTGCTGCGCGACGGGGGGCGGTTCGCACTGGGCGGTTCCGGCTCTGAGCCAGGCTTTTCTATCTCGTTTGATTTGCATATTTGCTATTGAATTGTGACAGGTATAGCAGGTTTCCCTGGGGCGGCCAGACTAAACCTGGTGGTCCGAGAGGCCGAACCGCTCCCGGAGCAGCGCCGGATCGGCCCGGATGAAGCATCTTGAGGTGCGGACCTCAAGCGAGGCAGACAGGAGGGTCAGCGGTGCCCGTAAAATCGATAATGCCCACCGCCATAAAAGCCGCGGCAGGGTGCGCCCCAATATCCACCGCCGCAATACCCAAACCCCAATACGACTGATGGACCGCCATAACGGTAGTAAGAACCATAGTAGTAGGGATTCCAGCCCGGGTAGCGGTAGCCCGAATACGGATAGGGAATCACATGCAGGGTGGAAGCCGGGGCGGAAACGGGCTGAGGCTGAACGTAGACCGGCGCCTGCTGAACATACGCCGGGGCATATTGCGGAGCAGGGGTGGCGCTGGCACCTGAACTCACAGGCGCCGACGGGGCTGCGGCCGCGCTGGCCAGCGCGGCCTGGGTGGCCGCCTCGGCGGGTACGTTCTTGCGCTGGTCCAGCATGGTGTTGATCACACGGTCCGAAACCCCTTCATTCCGGAGATACACGATGTCCTTGGGAGCCAGGTTATAGATCGTCCCGGAGTTCCGAATGAAGTTCAGGGTGACCTCTTCGCTAACCTGCGCTTGGCTGAGCTTGAGGACATCCTCAGCGCCGTAAGGCAGCTTGACCGGTGTGGAGCCACTGGCAGCCGGGGCTGAGGTCTGCGCCGTTGCGCTCAGAATCAGCAGGGAACCTGCGCCGAGGCCTGCAAACAGGCCCGTCAGAGAAGTCCGCGTTTTCATAAACCGGTAGTCTTTCAGTTCTTCGTTAATCTCGCCGGGAAGGGCGAAGCGGTCAAACCTCGAACGAACCCTCCAGGCATAGAGCCCTGACTTCTGCTCACTAACACCGCTAAAGCTTTGACGCATCCGGTCCAGTTCATATTCAAGGCTCTCCCCGGGGCTCCCCGGTCAGACTGTCCCAAGGGCCAAATCAAGGGAAAGCCATTCTGAAGCCCCGCACTTACACAAGTCTCAAGCCGCTGCCACCGCCCATATGGGTTGGCAGGCACGCCGTCGCGCCCCCGTCCCACTACCGGAGAACCTCTAACTTGAAGTTAGAGGTTCTCCGGTAGTGGGACGGGGGGAGGACGATGGTGAGATGGTGGGGCGCGGGTGAAGAGGAGGTGCGGAAGTGCCTTGCGGACAGCGGTTTGTCACTGCGCGGGGCGGAAGGGCGCGGATTGGTTTCCGACGGGGCTTGGCTGTGGCTGGTGAGAGCGTCCGTGACCAGGAGTCCGTGTCACAGCCCGCTTTCGATGCGCCGGGAACCGTTGCTACATGGCGCTCAGCTTTGGGACGTTGCCAGGAATCCAGATGCACCCAAAGGATTTTTCTGCGCGGATTCCAGGCTTGCGGCTTCGCCGGGAACGTTCAGACTTGGCCGATGCGAATGAACACGAACACCAGCGGCATTCTTGCCTTTCTGCTAACGGCGCTTCCTCTATTTGCCCAGCCATCGGCAGATCATTACATGGGCGACTGGCAGGGCGAAGTCAGCGTGAAGGATGAAACCAGGAGGGTGGGGGTCTATATGATCCCGTTGGGGGATGGGAAGTACGAGGCGCGCCTTGTATCAGACTTTTTTCAACGCGGACCTTACCTTTACCGGTTGAAGGGCGAGATTCGCAATGGGCAGGTCAAGTTCATGGATGACATCCCTTTTGATGTGACTCGGGTGTTTGGCACAACCGATAAGGGGGTGGTGCTGAATGCCGCTTTGTGGGCTGGAACCTCAGAGGACAGCGGGGCCAAAGGGACAATTGCCGGCCGGACACACGGCACCTTTGAATGGAAGCAGATCCGGCGGATTTCGCCGGAGTTGGGCAAAGTGCCTCCGGTCGGGGCGATCGTGCTTTTCGACGGGAAGAACCTGGATCAGTGGCGGCATCGCGAGGAAGGCAAGCCGGTGAGATGGAAGGTGTTGCCCGAGGGCGTGATGGAAGTGAGCGGCGGGGACATTATGTCGCGGGAGAAGTTCCTCGATCAGAGAGTCCATTTAGAGTTCCGGTTGCCTTACATGCCGACCGCATTCGGCCAGGGCCGGGCCAACAGCGGGGTTTATTTGCAGGGGCGCTACGAAGTGCAGGTGCTGGACAGCTACGGGCTCGAGGGGCAGGACAATGAATGCGGGGGCATCTACACTGTGAGTCGGCCAAAGGTGAACATGTGCGCCCCGCCGCTGCAGTGGCAGTCGTATGACATCACGTTCACCGCTGCAAGGTTTGATGCCGCCGGCAAGAAGACCGCCCGGGCGCGGATCACGGTGGTTCACAATGGCGTGGTCGTCCAGGATAATACCGAGTTGCCAAGTGTCACGGGGGGCGCGCTAAATGACCGGGAGAATGAGTCCGGGGGCCTTCTTCTGCAGGACCACGGCAACCCTGTGCAGTTCCGAAATATCTGGGTGGAGAAGAGGTAGCCGGGTTGGGAGACAGTTTTACCCCAATTCCGCAGGGTGGGCAGGTCGCGCTCGCCCACCGCGGCAAGTGGCGGGGGACACTGCTGCGCGCGCACAGCACCACCCGGCGGCACAGGCTTGGGCATGCTATTCGTTGCCCCAGTAAACCAGGCGTTGGCGTCGGCGTTGCCGCTCGGCTTTGCGCTGCTGCTGGGTTCCCCGGAAATAGCGCCAGATAAGATAAATGATCAAACCGATCGCGAGGCCGGGAATCCAGGTGGTGGGAATATCACCAAGCCAGACCTGACCGAGAGCTGTCATGATTAACAGCATACCGCCAACGCGCGTCCAGTGCCACTGGGGGTACCCCTGTGCTTCGCCCCGGGTTAATTCCTGATTTTGACCAGGGGGTTGCCGGGGCTCAGTCGCACGAGGTTGGGGAGGGGGGGATGCCGGCCGCCAGTGAGCCTCGCCGCAAGCTCCGGAGGGCGTTCTTCTGGCTGTTCTGGTTTCCAGGTGTCATTGACGCAGCCATTGCGCGAAAAGCGTGGCTTAGTCCGTGACAGTGGCAGAGCTTCCGGCTAGGATCAGGTGTTCCATGCTTTGGGTGACGTTACGACAGCTAAAGACCGGGACTGCGACGACGCGCAGGAGAGCAGCGCAGGAGCTTTCGCATGGTCCCAACCGGCGCGCGTTGGACGCGTTGGCGGCAGCGACGTTGAACGACCCTGATGCGGAGGTTCGGCGGATTGCGGCCGCAGCGCTGGGGCGATCGGATCATCCGGCGCGGTTTGAATCGCTCCTGAAGGCGCTGGGGGATAAAGACCCCGAGGTGATCCAGGCGGCGATGTTGGGATTGAGAAGGGTTGCCGACGAACGGGTGATTGGCGCGCTGGTGCGCCTGCTTCGCCATCAGAACTTCAGGGTGCGGGTCGGCGCGGCGCAAGCGATTGACACGGTCCGGTGGACCCCCAAAGACCGGGAAGAACGGATCTGGTTTCAGATTGCCAAAGGATGGTACCGGCGAGCGGCGGCCGCCGGTGCGGAAGCCATCCCCGCGCTGCAATTAACGATTCAGACTGGGCCCGTTCGGGCGGCGGCCGGGGCAGCGGAAGCCCTCGGCATGATCTCGGATCCGCGCATCGTTAGGTTACTGCGCGCCACGCTGCAATCCGAAGAACCGGCGGTGCGGGTCGCCGCGACGGATGCGCTGGGAAAAGTCGGGGGTGGCGAGGCCGTGGACGCCCTGACCGCTTGCCTGCACAACAGCCATCCGCAGGTCCGTGTCACGGCAGCGCAAGCGCTCGGCGTGCTGAGGGCCGCGGAGGTAATAGGGCCAATCTGCAAGCTGCTCCGCGACAAGGAATGGGAGGTTCGCCAGGAGGCAGCGGTCGCGCTTGGCCGGTTCAATAATCCTGCGGCCTGCGAGCCGCTTGCGGCGGCGCTCAATGATACGGATGCCGATGTTCGCGAAGCTGCGGCGATGGCGTTGGGCCGGATCGGCGACCGCCGTGGCGTTGCTCCGCTGATCCTGGCGTTGAAAGATGAGGTCACCAGCGTGCGGCGCATCGCTGCGGCGAGCCTTACCCGCATTGACCCGGATTGGGCGTCATTGCCGGAGACCCGCGGCGCGGCCGAGCAACTGAAGCTCGCCATCCAGGACGCTGAGCCTGCGATCCGATTCTTCGTGGCCCAGTTGCTGGTAGATTTGGGCGAACTGGCGGCGGACACCGTGTTCGAGTTCGCGCCCGAGGACCACCTTGGTTCGCCGGCCATAAAGCGCAAACGCATGGCGACCTACCTTTTTATCGGCATGCTGGAGGATCCGGATCGAGATGTCCGCCAGGCCGCCGCCGAAGCGCTTGGGCGGTTGGGCGGGGACCGCGCCCGGCAGGCGCTTGCGCGCACCGCTGGCGACGTGGACGGTGACGTTGCCGCGGCGATACAAATGGCCCTGCAGGCGCTCGGGACCGAAAGCAGCAGCTAAAGCGATATGCAAGAGGAGGACTCGCAACAAAGGCAGCTCCTGGTCGTGGATGACGATCCGCAGTTCCTTGCCGCCGTTGCGTCATCGTTCAAGGAATTGTCCCAAGGACGATGGGCAGTCCGCACGGCGACGAACCATTCGCAAGGCCTGGAGCACTTAAAGGCACAACCGATGAATCTGGTTGTGTTGGATGTCGAGATGCCGGTCATGGACGGGATTGAGTTCCTGCGATTGCTGGGGCGCACCCATCCGGGCCAGCAGGTGGTGATGCTTTCGGAGCGCATGGAGGAGAACGCGCGCAAGACTTGCCTGGACTTGGGCGCGACCCTGTTCCTGGCCAAGCCGACCTCGCCGGAAGACTTCCGGGGGCTGTTCGCCGCGCTGGACTCCCTGGCCGCGGCGGGACCCCAGTCGGGATTCCGCGGGGTCATGCAGCGGGTGGGATTGGACGACGTGTTGCAGATGGAGTGCCTGGCCCGCAAGTCTTCCATCTTGGTGATCACCACCGGCAAGCGGCGCGGGGAAATCTACATTTGCGATGGGGAGATCGTTCATGCGCAGGCCGGGCAACTGCAGGGTGAAATGGCGCTCTACGGCTTGCTGGCGTTGACGGGCGGAGAATTCACTCTCCAGCCATTTGCCGAGCCGGCCCGCCGCACCATTTCGGGGCAATACCAGTTTCTGCTGATGGAAGCCGCGCGGTTGCGGGACGAGGCCGAGTCGCAGCCGGCCAGGGGACTCGGCACCCTGGGGCGCCCCGCGGACTTTGGCGCGACATTGTTCGATACCTCGACGCCCACGGAAGCCCGTGGGATTCGGATCGAGGAGGTGCTGCTCTGCTCGAGCGCGAGGGAAGTCCTCTACCAATCCCAGTGTGAGTCAATCGAAGGCCGCATGGAGCTTTTTGCACGGATCGAGCAGAAGGCGGTGCAAGCTGCCAAAGGCACCCCCAGCGGCCGATTCCACCGGATGTGGTTGGACACCGGTAACGGCCGCGTGCTTGTTCAAATCCAGCCTACTTTCAAGCTGCTGGTGCGCACCGTGTTGCCGGCACAGCCTCCCGCCCAATGAGCAACGCGTTGGAGACCTTTGTTTCGTCGCGCCTGCCGATCGCCGGCTTGGTCGCTTACAGCGTCCACCTGCCGGACCGTGTGATCGAAGTTCAATGCTTGAGCAAGTCCTTTTATCCCTCGGCTGCTGAGGACATGCTGACGGGCTTGGTCCATGCCGGCCGAACTCTTCTGCCGGTCAGCCAACAGGCGGCTCGTTACTGCTGGATCTTTGACTGTATTCGGGTTTACGTCGCCGCCCGCGCGGATGGGTCCTGCCTCGCGCTGCTGGTCGAAAACAACCCCGGCGCGGAGATGAATCGAATTAGGGAGACCTTGGAGTCCTTTGTCGAACTGCCGGAGCCTGGAGCGTCACGCGACGGTCAGGCCCTCGATGGGACGGGTGATGCCAAAGTCACGTAGCGGAATGGGTGGTTTTTCGAGCGCCGGCTCACGAGGACGGGCCCAAGTTCGGAAAGCCCTCCCGGAACTGTAAGTCATTTGTTGGTGAACTCGGTGGTGTCGAAATACACCTTCCGCGTCTGGCCCTCGGCTGTGGCGATTTCAAACACTGCGTATTGCCGGCTGGCCAGGGTCAGCGCTGATTCCTGTGCCTTTTGGTGGCCCGGGTAAACCTTGTTGAGCCACAACTGTTCTGCCAGGACGCCTGCTTCGCGACAGGGCGCTTCGCGGATGATGATCGCTTGCTCATGCGAGGAGCCATCGCCTCCCAGGTACACGATCGGATTCACGGAGTTTCGAGAAGTCTGGCAACCGATTGTCAGGAGTGCGAAGCATGCCATTATCAGCGTTTTCATAAGCGTCTCTGCATTCGTGCTTTTGAGAGGGGCATAACCCATGCCACGCACTTGTAGTTGCATGAACGCGCAGCCCTTGTGCCGGATCCGCCGAAAATGCCGTTGCCGATGCGGGCTGACCTGCTGACCTTCGCATCTTGCCCCTCCTCCCGGCCGCACAATCTCGCAAAACTGAGAATGCGAATAGTGGGGTGCGTGGTCTCGGGGTTTTGATTGCGTTTCGCATTGTCCAATGCCACCGTTGCGTCCGCCGCAAATGAACGCGAAGCCAACACCCGCGAATATCTTCCGGTCACGCCGCGTGCCCGCGCTCATGGCTGCCCTGCTGGTTGTGCCCGTGGCGAGTGGCGTTGCCCCGACGCCCGAGGAAACCAATGTGGCCCAGCAATGGGCTGCCGCTGGATTCCAGGTGCGGCCGAAAACTGCGACAACTCAGCCTGCCCCGTCCAAGGGTCCGCGCTCGCCCTACTTGGCGGGGCTGCCGTTTTCGTTCACATACGATGGGCGATCTTCGGTCGAGTTGTTGAAGGAATGGCGGTTGGAACAGAGTTCACGCGACCGCGGCCCAAGCCAAACCGAGCATACTTGCACTTGGGCCGACCCCAGGACCGGTTTGCAGGTCCGCTGTGTCGCCGTCCAGTATCACGATTTCCCAGTCCTTGAGTGGACGGTTTCTTATAAGAACACCAGCACCAATGATACACCCATCCTGGCCGATATCCGGAGCCTGGACCTGCAAGTCCGGCGTCGTTCGGACGCAGAATTCGTTTTGCATTACCATACCGGCGATGACTGCACCGCCGACAGCTACCAACCCCACCAGATATCCCTTCCCGCTAGTTCGACCCGGCGCTTCGCGCCCGCCGGCGGCCGTCCCACAACCGGCGCGTTTCCCTACTTCAACGTGGAACACGATGGCGGCGGACTCATTTGCGTGATCGGCTGGCCGGGGCAGTGGGCCGCACAATTCGTCCGGGATGGCGGGGCCTCGCTCAGAGTCCTGGGCGGGCAGGAGTTGACCCGGTTGAAGCTTCTGCCGGGCGAGGAAGTCCGGTCGCCCTTGTCGGCGGTGCTCTTCTGGAAAGGAGACTGGATTCGGTCGCAGAACCTCTGGCGGCGTTGGATGATCGCCCACAACTTGCCCCGCCCAAATGGCAAGGTGGTGCCGCCCCACTACGCCGGCTGCAGCGGGAATCCGCAGCCGCGCGCCGAAGAGGAGATTGGGCAGATTGATGGCTGGCTAAAGGCGGGGATCAAACTTGACTACTGGTTCATTGATGCCGGTTGGTATCCCGGCCGTGGCGATTGGATCAACGTAGGCACCTGGGAGGTGGATACGACTCGTTTCCCGCACGGGCTGCGCGAGGTGGCCGATCACTGTCACGCCAGGGGCATTAAGTTCATCGTCTGGTTTGAGCCTGAACGGGTCACGGGCGGGTCGTGGCTGGCCGAGCAGCGTCCCGAATGGGTGCTGGGCGGCAAGAACGGCGGCCTCTTGAACCTGGGGAATCGCGACGCGTGGCAATGGGTGGTCGAGCGGGTTGATCGCCTGCTGACCAGCCAACGCATTGATGTCTATCGCCAGGACTTCAACATGAATCCTCTGCCGCACTGGCGCGCCAACGACAGCCCTGACCGGCAAGGCATTACGGAGATCAAACACCTTACGGGCTATCTCGCTTTCTGGGATGAACTGCTCCGCCGCCACCCCGCGTTGTATATAGACACTTGCGCCAGCGGCGGGCGTCGCAATGATCTGGAGACGCTCCGCCGGGCCGTGCCCTTGTTGCGCAGCGACTACCCAATCGCCGATTTCACACCCGGTTGCGCCAACGGCCAGCAAGGCCACACCTGCGGCATGTCCCAGTGGATTCCCTTCCACGGCACCGGCGCGCCGCTTAGTGACGCCTACACCATGCGCAGTTGCTTTGCTCCTGCGTATCGCATTGGCTGGGACCCCCGGAATCAGAACATTAACCACGCCCTGCTGCGGACAACCGTGGCCGAGTTTCGCCAGGCGAAAAAGTACCTCCTGGGTGACTTCTACCCGCTTACTCCCTACAGCCTCGGGGAAGACGCCTGGCTGGCCTGGCAGTTCGATCAACCTGAGAGCGGCGAAGGGGTGGTGCAGGCCTTTCGCCGGCACAAGAGCTTCTACGAGTCTGCCCGGCTCAAACTGCGGGGGCTCCAATCCAGCGCACGATACGCCGTGGTCAACCTCGACAGGCCGGCAGACCGTCAGGAGTATGCAGGCAGCGAACTGATGGAGAAGGGCCTGCCGATCGAGCTTTCCACTCAACCTGCCGCCGCAGTTATCACCTACCGTAAGGCCGAATAAAGCGGAGCTCTGACGACGGCCGCGGCGCGGAGCCCTTGCTTTGCGGGCCATTGGAAATGGCAGCACCTTTCCCCCCCCTCGGTCCCGAGGTTTGCAGCTCCGAGGCCGCGTTCCTATGTGGTGGGAGGACAGCAGGGAGGCGCCGGTTCCGCCTCGATGACGCGCTCGTCATTAGTGGCGATTACCCTTTGCCCTGGAGCTACGATCAGAAAATCCGATTCCAGCCACTCCCCTGCGAGCAATCTGTGTAGCAGGCCGAGGTCGCCCGGGATCTCGCTGTATTGCCAGCCCCGCTCCGCACAAATCTGCCGCACCTGCTCGTTCAGCTTCAGGTGCTCCACGAAATCAAAGCTGATTAAGGTACCGTGAGAGTAGGCATCGGTCCACCGGCTCATCTCTTCCATCAAGTAATTGGCTTGGTCCTCGCCGTATTTCTTTACCCACTCTTCGTAAGCCGCCTTGGCGCCGGTGTTGGCACCGGCGGGCAGGCAAGCGCCGCCCCACACTGGCCCTTTGCTCCCGCGCCGTGTGGCGCACTCCAGCCAGCCCGAGGTGTAGTAGTAGGTGCCCGGGTGCGCGTCGAAGCACTTGCGGTAGCGCTCCTTCGAGCCCAGAAAGAAGGTGATGCAATCGTGCGCGCGCGGGATCACCAGGGGCGTGTGCGCTGTCGTCAGCCCGGTAAGGATGTTGCTGCACAGCCCGTAGCCGAGCACGATCGCCTCATATCGGCCCGCGGGCACCGCGTCAATGCGCTTCTGAAGCTCCGTCCGCCCCGTGGCGGGAATGTCATGATAGCCCTGGGTCAGGAACTCGAAGTCAATCAGGTTGCGCGACTTGGCGGCGGCGTAACAGAGTTCGCGGAAGGCGATCTCGCAGGCGATGACTTTGAAGAACATGATCGGGCTAACGGTGGAGGCAGGGCTCGCAGTCCTCTGCGCGCCCTCCCTTCTCAGCGCTTCGCTGTCCAGCGGATGGCTTGCTGGAGGAGTCGCTGGAAACCGGGGTTCTCGTAGGCCAGGTGGTCATGGCCGAGTTGGATATAGACTACCCGGGCGCGCTCGTAAGTCTTTGCCCAGCCGATGACATTGTTGCTCTCCGGATCGTCTGTCGTTAGGAGCGGATGACAATCCGGCGACACGTCGAACCACTTGTAAGTCTCATCGTGGATGGTGAAGTCCTTCACCCCGCGCGTTACCGGGTGACGCCTGTCCGCCACATGGACCTTGAGGTCCACGTCATGCTTGAAGGCCGAGCGCGGCTTGGCTACGCCATTGAGGTTCGTCGCTGCCAGGTAGTAGCGCGCCCCGATGATATTCCAGTATTCCGGCCAGGCTGGGTAGGTGGCAATGGCGTGGTGCAGGGCCACCAGCCCCTTTCCGTCCTTGAGCCGCGCCACAAAATCCGCCTTCGCCTCGTCGGTGATC